>JAILQA010000007.1 GCA_024699205.1 Treponema sp.
TACAAAGAACTTTTTGCAAATGGAAAATCAAATATTCTTGGGGATCATAATTTCTGGTGGGGCGATAAGGAAAAAATAAACAATGCTTTATCAGAACGTGATACTTTCTTTACGGATTTTAGAATCTATATAAGATTTAAAGATACCCCTGAAGGAGTTACTTTTTTTGTAATTTCCAACAGAACCGACAATGTTCCATACACCCCGGTAAAGTTCTAACAGAAGTTAATATCCTATATAACAGGGCAAACTCAGCGGAATACGTTTGCCCTGTTATATGTTCAAAAAATCTTGCATATACCCTTCATTTTTGATACATTTTTTTATAAGTATATGAAGAAGTTTTTTTTATCAATTATTTTCTCGGTTATTTTTGTTTTACCTGCTCTGGCAGATGCTCAGTCGGCAGGTTTTTATATTAAAACTTTTGATTTTTATGGAAGTCTTAGTAAAGACAAGGTTTTAACAGTTCAGGAAACAATAGATGTTGAATTTCTGGAAAATCGCCATGGTATTTACCGTTCACTGCCAACAGGCTTTTATGCAACTCGTTTTGATGGTGAACAATACAGAGATATGGCATATACAGAAGATTATCATTCGGTTTCAACCAAGGATGACAAACATCATACAGAATACAGTGATGATGTTTTTAACATCATAATTGGTGATGAAAACAAAACTATTGTCGGACCACATACTTATACAATTACTTATAAATGTGTCCTCTACGATGATCGAATTAATGTGAGTGATTTTTTCTACTATTCTCCCCTTGGCCCCTTTTGGGAAACAAATATTGAACAGTTTAATTTTAGAATTGATTTTGAAGAACCAATGCCTTCTGATACTCAGTTTGAATTGTACAGCGGAGAATATTCTTCTGTAGATAACGAACTTAATGTTGAATATTATTATAATCAGGATTCTATTTGGGGACGTGCAACCCAAATCCCAGAGAACAATGGTATTTCAATTTTCTGTGAATTACCGGAAGGTTATTTTGCACATGCAAAGAAAGTTACGCCCTTCTGGATGTACTTTTTTGGAATCTTATGTCTGGCTTCTTGTCTTGTAGCACTTTATTTTATTATTACAACAGGACATAAAGCCCCTGTTCAGACAGTTGAGTTCTATCCGCCAAACAAGATTTCTGCGGCAGAAGTTGGTTTTATAATTGATAACGAAGCCAACGACAGTGATTTAATGGCTCTTTATCCTGAGTGGGCGCATAAAGGCTATATAGAAATAAAAGAAAGCAAAAAAAATGTAATTTCATTTGCCAAGATAAGGGAGCTTCCAGACGATGCTCCTGACTATCAGAAAATATTGTTTAAAAAGACTTTTAATCGTGCAAAAGACTTTACACTGAAAAATGTAAGTACTTCTTATGTAAGCGAACTCGAAAATGCCAAGTTTAAACTTGAAGAATCTTTTGAAGAAGATAGAGCTTTGTATGAGCACGAGCTGCTTTCAAGAGCTTTGTTATTCATCTGTTCTATCTTTTTTACTTTGTTCCTTTGTTTTTCAAGTCCAGTTTCCTTGTTTGAAAACTTCTATCTTTTCTTGCTTGTGATTCCATATTATGTTTTGGGAAAGCTCTTAAATAAATCCTTTTATACAAAATATTTTAAAAAAGCAAAGCCTCTTTTAAAAGTCCTTGGCATGATTGCTTTATGTGCTTTGTTTGCTTTCTTTAGTTACAAAGTTTTTGATGACACAGAGTTTCACCTTCCGCATATTGTTATATATGTTCTTTGTGGGATTTATCTTCTTGTCTGTCTCTTTAACCGCAGAATTATTAAACGAACAGATTACAATGTTGAAGTAACTGGAAAGCTTCTCGGATTAAAAGAGTTTATAAAAACTGCCGAAATGCCGCGCTTAAAGGAACTTATGGATGAAGATCCAAGTTATTATTACAATATTTTTCCTTATGCTATGGTTTTTGGTTTGGCAGACAGGTGGGCAAACAAGTTTACAAATATTCAAGTGGAAGCTCCTGCCTGGTATAAAACACCTAATCCAGCAAGAGTATTCAGCGTAATGGACTTTAATCGTTCCTTCCAAACTGAAGTTACAAAATCTATATCATCTGCAATCGCTTCAACCCGACCGTCCAAGTCATCTAGTGGTGGTGGCAGTCACGGTGGATTCTCCGGTGGTGGCGGAGGCGGTGGTGGCGGCGGAAGCTGGTAATTCAACAAGAGAGGTATATATGAAAAAAATATTTTTTATACTCGGTGTATTTTTATTTGGTGCAATCTTGTTTGCCCAAAGTGATGACGATTTATTTGGTGGTAGTGATGATTTTATTTCATCTGATTTCGATGATGATTTGTTCGGCGGTTCAGATGATGACTTGTTCGGTGACGATAATTTATTTGGTGATGACGGCATTGATGAAGTTACTGAAGTTGCTGCAAAAAGTGACCTTAGCAAGGGCCTTCTTTTTGAAAATGGAAGCATAAAAATTGGCGGAAACTTTGCAACAAAAATAGGAACTTCGACAACTCTTTATGCTGACGATGATAAATCCTTTGGTGACAATATCAAGGATACAAAAATTACTCCGGATGTAGGGGCATATATCACTGTGGATGCCCGCCCTAATCAGGATTTGCGCATGTATTCAAAGTTTGGATTCAGGTATCCTTTTAATTCAAAGGCGGCTTCTAAAGCAACTACAAGTGCGCAGGATTTCTTAGGCCAAACTTATTACAATACCGACGTAACCACCACAATCACCGACTGGATTTATCTCAAGGAATTATTCACTGATTTCTCGATTGCAGATAGAGCTTTCTTCCGTTTTGGTCTTCACACTGTAACCTGGGGAGCCGGATACTTCTTTAGTCCGGTAAGCGATATTATCAACACAAGTTCGATTGACCCGGAAGATGTAGATGCACAGGTTGACGGTTGCTTTAATCTTAGAACTCAGATAACTTTCCCTAATTCACAAAATTGTCTCTGGCTTTATGTGCTTCCTGCCTTTGATTATGCAAAAAATACAGCTTTTGCAGGTAAGTATGATTTAGTCCTTGGTGGCTGGGAGCTGGGCTTTGGTGGTTATTACAAATATAAGGCTGCTCCAAAAGTAACTTTAACAGCAACTGGTGCAATCCGCAAAATCAGTCTTTTTGGTGAAGCAGTTGGTCAGTTTGGAAGCGACCGTGAATGGAATGAAGATACAGATAAAACCTTTATTTTCAGAGCAACTGCCGGCTTTATGTATAACTGGAAAACTCCTTCAATTACTCTGATTGGACAGTATTATTACGATGGCAATAATTTCTCCATGGAAACAATGGATGATATGGCGTATCTGATGAAAAATCCTTTGTACATAAAAGAAGATTTGACAAAAGGACATAATATTGCGCTGGCTCTTAATTTTGGCCGCATTTTTGGTACGACCGATTTAACGGCAACAGTATTTGGAATGGTCAACTTTGGAAAAGAAGATTTGCCTGATATGATAACTTCTATGCTTGCCGAATACGGAGCAGCTTCTTTTATAAATGCCGGAACCTTCTCTGCAATGCTCAATTATTCACCTGTAAAAACAATCACAATGGGAATAGGGCCATATATTACTTTTGCAGACTGGGATAATGCACCTGTAGTTTCCTTAAAACTAAGCTTTACTCTTGGTGGCGGTAAGTTCTAGGCTCGGAGTTTTTAGCAGTTAAATGCAATAAGAAGGAAGTGTGCATGTTCGATTATTTATTTTTTGATTTAGATGGAACTTTGACAAATCCTGCACAGGGAATCACAAACTCTTTTATTTATGCTTTTAAATCTTTGGGAATTGAAGTTCCGACTTATGAGACCTTGCTCACTTTTATAGGACCTCCTCTGCCTGTGACTTTTGGGAAGATGATGGGGTTGCTTGAATCGCAGGTTGATGAGGCAATCAAAAAATACCGCGAATATTTTTCTACCAGGGGCATTTTTGAAAATGAACTTTTTGATGATATTCCACCTGCTCTGGAAAAATTAAAAGCTGCCGGTAAAAAGCTTGTGGTTGCTACTTCAAAGCCAGAAGAATATTCCGTAAAGATTATAAATCATTTTGGTCTGGATAAATATTTTGATTATGTTTGCGGCAGTTGTATGGATGAAACCAGGGGAAGTAAAAGCGAAATCATTTCTTATGCACTGGAGCGCTGTGGTATTGGCGACATCTCCTGCAGCAAGGGGCGTGGTAACAACAGCAGCTCTAGTAACAATAACGATAACAAATCCCGTGTTCTTATGATTGGAGACCGCTTTCATGATATTGAAGGTGCAAAAAACAATCAGATAAAATCTTGTGGCGTGCTATATGGTTTTGGTTCCGAAGAAGAACTGAAAAAGGCTGGTGCAGATTATATTATTCCAAAAATTGACGGACTCTTTAAAATTGTCTGAATATTTTGAATATTATTATGATTAGTTATAATTAGTTTTAATTAGCGGGGTTTTTATGGCAGATAGAATCGAATCCATACAGCGAATAGAATATAATTCAACAATTGTAACTCCAGTAAGACGTTATACCAAGTCTGAGAAAAAGACTAAAATGGAGATGCTTGAAAAGCAGATTGCCAATCATGAAGAAATGACTGCCATTCACCGCGAAATAAAAGAAAAATATCCTAATCCGCAAAAGCTTTCTTTTAAAGAACTTTTACAGCAGGAAATGAAGGGCGGGCCTGATTCAGATTCCATTACCAATCAAGAGGATGACGAGGGCTTTATCCTTGATTTAAAATAAAGTCTTTGTCTGGATAAAATCTCCCGCAATAAAATACAGCCTAAAATTATAATTCCATCGATTATGCTGAAGATTGATGGAACTTCGTGTACAAAAATCAAAACCCAGATTGGATTCATAAGAGGTTCCAGCATTGTAATTAAGGAAGCAGATAAAGCACGAACTTTTCTTATTCCGATTCCGTAAGTGATGTTTGGAATGCCCATCTGGAAAACTCCCAGCAGCACAAGAAAGAGCAGCGATTTTGAATCTGGGATTCCGTCGTCGGTAGTGAAGACGAAAATCAGTCCAAAAACTGCCGTTATAATCTGAGCAAGCATAAAGGCATCACTGCTGGTGTTTCTTTCACTTGATTGTTCTTGTGTAGTTTGCATTGCTTGCGCCGCTTGTGCCAGAAGCTGCTGTTTGCGCTGGAAGATTGTAGTAAATCCAAAGGTAAGGCCAGAAACAAGAGCAAGAATATTTCCTAAAACGATAGTGTCTGCAAAATCTACTTGTGTCACAGCCTGAGTTGCATTCTGACTACTTCCACTCAAAGGAGTCCCAAAGATTGTGTCGGCAAAAAACAAAAGCATTCCAATCACAACCCCAAAAATAGAAATAAAATCCAGCCGAGTATTTTTTTCGCCAAGAAAAAGGGGACTCAAAAGAATAATCCATAAGGGATTGGTATATTGTAAAAGTACGGCGTTTGCAGAGTAGGTGAGTTTATTACTC
The DNA here is from genome assembly GCA_024699205.1 of Treponema sp. Lineage (GTDB taxonomy): Bacteria > Spirochaetota > Spirochaetia > Treponematales > Treponemataceae > Treponema_D. Next base: position 5,480 of record JAILQA010000007.1, read on the forward strand.
AGACAAAAAAGAATCATTGTGGCAGCGTAAGAAATGGCAGCCATCCACATGTAAAAGGTTCGCTTTTTATCGATTTTTCCTGTTCTGTTATCATCAGCATTTTCACTTTTTGTACGGATTACAAAGCGAGGAAGTCTTCTTGAAAAAGCCGCAATCGTAATAAAGGCAAAAGCACTTCTAAAACCAGCCAGTGCAAAGGAGTTTATATTTACATATTTTATAAAGACGCCCGCAAGACTCCATCCCAGCGCGCAAATCACAATAGCCCAGGCACCATCAAGTTTTTTCATAGGAAGCATTATAGGACAGTGAAGGTGAATGTGCAAGATTTGAATTATTATGATATACTTATCATAATTTATGAAAAATATGGAGATTTCATTATGAAAAATAACTTTTTTAAATTTAGTTTTATTTTGTTTTTGCTGGCACTTTTAACGGGGTGTCCTAAAGCAACTGATAACGGCGGAAACACAGACGAACCGCCAGCACCTAAAGAAACATTAACCGAAAAGATTGCTGCTGCAAAAGACAGTATCGATTTTGAAAATGCAACGATTGATGAAGATGCAGTGGTTTCAAAGGCTATTCTTATAAAGAATCTCAATTTGAACGGAAAACAGCTTACACTTGAAGCAAGTGGCATTGAATTAGAGAATGTTCAGAATGCAGTGATTGTAGTAGACAAAAAAGTTGGAGAAGGTGATGTTACTCTTACAAATTGTTCTATTGCAAAGCTTGAGGTTTATGGTGGTGGTGCAAACAGTATTCACATTAATAAATCAAATATTGCTTCTGTAGAAGTAAAGAAAGACAATGTGAATACTGTTTGCACCACCACCATAAACCTCAAGCTTTGCAATAGAACAATTTGTAAGAGTAACATCACCTTCTCCAACTT
>JAILQA010000037.1 GCA_024699205.1 Treponema sp.
GACAGTCATTCGGTGCTTTTATTCCAAAAGGATTAACCTTGAACCTTGAAGGGGATGCAAATGACTACTTTGGAAAAGGCTTGAGTGGCGGAAAACTGGTTATTCATCCTTCTACAACTTCAAATCTTGCTGCAGAAGAAAATATTATCATCGGAAACGTTGCTCTTTTTGGCGCAACCAGTGGAGAAGCCTATATAAACGGTGTAGCAGGTGAACGATTTGCTGTACGTAATTCAGGTGCGACTGCTGTTGTAGAAGGTTGTGGTGATCATGGTCTTGAATATATGACGGGCGGTCTGGTTGCGATTTTAGGACCAACAGGAAGAAATCTTGCTGCCGGAATGAGCGGAGGGATTGCCTTTGTTCTTGATAAAAGTCACAACTTGTATAAAAAAGTTAACAAAGAGTTGGTTAGCATGGAAGATATTACGACTGCACATGATAAAGAACTTTTATTCCGCCTTATAAACAATCATTTTAAGGAAACAGGTTCAAAGGTTGCAGAACGAATTCTTTCCAATTTCGATGAATCACTTAGTAATTTTAAGAAAATCATACCAAACGATTACAAGAAAATGCTTGAAGAAATTGCAAAAAGTGAACAAAAGGGTTCCAGCCACGAAGAAGCAGTGATGGAAGCATTTAAAATTGTTACAAATACAGCGTCCAGCGTGGCATAAAACAGGGGGCAGAATTATGGGAAAAAATACCGGATTTATGGAATATAAAAGAACAAATAACGTAGACATTCCTCCAAAAGAAAGAATCTGCAATTTTGAGGAGTTTCATCTTCCTTTGGATGAAAATGCGCGTAGGACTCAGGCTGCCCGCTGTATGGATTGCGGCGTACCAATGTGTCAGAGTGCAATTAGATTAAAGGGGATGGTTACAGGTTGTCCTCTTCATAATTATATTCCTGAATGGAATGATGCGCTTTATAACGGTCAGTTTGATATGGCAGCCTGGAGACTTTTAAAAACTTCAAGTTTCCCTGAGTTTACCGGCCGTGTTTGTCCTGCTCTCTGTGAAAAGGCTTGTAATTGTGGCAGCAGGGAAGATGATGCAGTTACGATTCACGACAACGAATTATACATTATTGAACATGCTTTTGAATCGGGGTATATGCAGCCTCAGATTCCAAAAACTCGAAGTGAAAAGCGGGTTGCCGTTGTTGGTTCTGGTCCAAGCGGACTTGCAGTTGCAGATTTGCTCAATCGGCGTGGTCATAATGTAACAGTCTTTGAGAGAGATGACAGAATTGGCGGACTTTTGATGTACGGTATTCCAAACATGAAGCTCGACAAAAAAATCATTGACCGTCGTGTAGAGTTAATGAAAAAAGAAGGCGTTGAGTTTGTTACAGGAAAAGATATACGTACAAAAGAAGATGCAGAAGAGCTTCTTTCACGTTTTGATGCTGTAGCCTTGTGTTGTGGCGCCAAAAAAGCAAGACCTTTATCAGCTGCAGGTACAGAAATCAATGGAAAAGCTGTTGAAGGAATTATGTTTGCAGTTGACTGGCTTAAAAGTGTTACAAAAAGCCTTCTAGATTCAAATCTCACCGACGCCGCTTTCATAACTGCAAAGGATAAACACGTCATCGTCCTGGGTGGCGGTGATACTGGAAACGACTGCACAGGAAGTGCAATTCGTCTTGGTTGCCAGAGCATTACCCAATTGGAAATGATGCCTTGTCCTCCTGTAAAACGCGCTGCCGACAATCCATGGCCGGAGTGGCCTAAAGTTTTAAAAGTTGATTACGGTGCCGAAGAATCAATTTATAAATTTGGACATGACCCGCGGGTTTACAAAACTACAATCAAGGAAGTTTACAGCAAGGATGGAAAAATTTGCGGTGTAAAGACAGTTCAGGTTGAGTTCCGAATGATTGACGGAAAACGCACTCTTTGCGAAATTGAAGGCAGTGAAAAAGACTTGCCATGCGACTTGCTCTTGATTGCCGCCGGATTCTTGGGAGCTGAAAATTACACAGCCCAAGCTTTTGGAGTTAATCTTACCCAGAGAAATACAGTTGAAACTCAAGAGGCTTGCTATAAAACCAATGTCGAAAAAGTCTTCACAGCCGGAGATATGCACCGTGGCCAGTCGCTTGTAGTCTGGGCGATTACAGAAGGCCGTGAATGTGCAAGACAAATTGATGAATACCTGATGGGTTATAGCAATGTTTAATAAGGATAATAAAAATTTTTTAGATAATAATTCAGACAAGCTGCAGGATAAATGCGGGGTAGTAGGGATTTTTAATTCTCCACGAGCCGCAAGCTTGTCTTATTTTGCTTTATATTCTCTCCAGCACCGCGGACAGGAAAGCGCAGGAATTGCAGTCAGTGACGGGGGAAAAGTTCGCCTCCACAAGTCCATGGGCTTGGTTTCAGAAGTTTTTTCACCTTCAGAACTGTCTGCTTTGCCAGGAAATATTGCTGTAGCACATGTCCGCTATGCAACTGCAGGCGGTAAAACTGTAGAAAATGCCCAGCCAATGGTAAATAACTTTATTCTTGGAACTCTTGCTTTGGCTCATAATGGACAACTAACAAATTATGCTGAGATTGAAGAACAGCTTGCTTTGAATGGAAGTACTTTTTCTTCTTCCAGTGATACAGAAGTTATTTTAAAACTGATTGCAAAAGATTATAAACAGGGACTTGAGCAGGCTGTTAAAAATACCGTCCGTCAGATAAAAGGTTCTTTTGCCCTCACAATTATGACAAAAGATACATTAATCGGCGTTCGTGATCCTAATGGAATAAGACCGCTGGTTTTGGGAAAAATCCCTTCTGATAGCAATCTTGAGCAGGAAGAGAATGGTCCTGCTTATATTCTTGCTTCTGAAACCTGTGCAATAGATGCTGTTAATGGCGAATATATCCGTGATATTGAGCCGGGAGAAATTGTTATAATCACAAAAGAGGGAATAAAATCCATTCCATCAGAAATACGAGCTCCAAAACGGACCTGCATTTTTGAATATGTTTATTTTGCCCGTCCAGACAGCGTGATTGATGGTATTCCAGTTCAAAAAGCCCGCGAAATGATGGGAGCTCAGCTTGCCCTCGAAGATACCGTCTCCGCAGATGTTGTAATTGGGGTTCCAGACAGTGGAATTGGAGCAGCTTTGGGCTATTCAAGACAAAAAAAGATTCCTTATGTAATGGGAATTGTAAAAAATAAATATACAGGAAGAACTTTTATTGCACCTACCCAAAAAGAACGCGAAAACATGGTTTTTGTCAAACTTAATGCAATCCGCTCAGATTTGGAAGGTAAGCGTGTAATTGTAATTGATGATTCAATCGTACGTGGAACTACAAGTCGCCGTCTGGTTCAGATTTTAAGGCGGGCAGGAGCAAAGGAAGTTCATTTTAGAGTTAGTTCACCACCGGTAAAGTTTCCCTGTCATCTTGGCATAGATACTCCTACAAAAGCAGAATTAATAAGTTCCGCTCATGATGTAGAAGAAATCCGTCAGGAAATAGGAGCCGATAGCCTTGCCTTTATAAGCTTAAAAGGTATGATTTCTGCCTTGAGTTCCTGCTGTCCTTCAAGTGACGGTTTTTGTGAAGGCTGCTTTAGTGGAGAATATCCAGTCCGTTAATTTCATTCTTTATATCTACAAGACTAAAGTTATCTTCTGAATAAGAGCTCTCCAGACAGTCTGCAAGGGCATTTGCCGTATCAATTGCAGTAAGACATTCAATGTCTTTTTCTACTGCATGTCTACGAAACTTGACACTTTCAGAATCAGGATCGCGACCTTTTGCTGAGGTTGAAAGCACATAAGTGATTTTTCCCGAATCCAGAAGAGTAATGATATTGTCATTGTGATTTTCGTGCACTTTATATACATGAGTTACAGGAAGTCCAGAGGCGGCAATTGTGTTTGCGTTTCTTTCAGTTCCATAAAGCTTAAATCCTAAATCATAAAAACGCTTTGCAATGGCAGGAAGCTCCGGTAAATCCATCTTTTTAACACTGAACAAAATGCCATAATCCGAATTATCACTTTTTTCTGAGTTTTTTGCTGTTTCGTATGCTTCCGGACGGATAAGCTTGATTTTTGCAGCCGTAAAGCCTTTGTACATGGCCTCAATTCTTGTTTCTGCAATTCCAAGAACTTCCCCAGTTGATTTCATCTCTGGCCCAAGAGCTGTATCAACATCATTCAATTTTTCAAAGCTGAAAACCGGCACTTTTACGGCAAAATAATTTGGCGTTCTGTATAGACCGGTTCCAAATCCCATTTCTGTAATCTTTTCACCCATCATTGCACGGGTGGCAAGCTCTACCATAGGAACACCGGTTACTTTACTGATATAAGGCACAGTACGGCTTGAACGAGGATTTGCTTCAATAATATACAAATCATCCTTATAAATCAGATACTGAATGTTCACGATTCCCTTTGTTTTTAGGGCAAGAGCAAGATCTGTAGACTGGCAGACAATTTTTTCTTTCAATTCAGGAGTAATACTCCAGCTAGGATAAGTTGCAATTGAATCCCCGGAATGAATACCAGTTCTTTCAACATGCTGCATAATTCCTGGAATAAGGACATTTTCTCCGTCGCAAATACAATCAACTTCCAGTTCAAGACCTTCCATATATTTATCAATCAAAACTGGATTTTCGATTTTTTGTCTTAAAATGATTGCCATGTATTCTTTTACGTCTGCGCTTGTATGGGCAATAATCATATTCTGTCCACCCAAAACATAACTTGGGCGCAATAATACCGGATATCCAATTCTTGCGGCGGCTTCCAGAGCCTGAACTTCTGTAAAAACGGTCATTCCCCGTGGTCGGTTGATTTTTAGACGGTCGCAAAGCTCTTCAAAACGCTCTCTGTCTTCTGCCAGGTCAATTGCATCTGCACTTGTACCAAAAATTGGAATGCCCTGCTGGTCAAGAAACTTAGTAAGATTTATGGCAGTCTGACCACCAAAAGCAACTACAACACCAATTGGTTTTTCGGTATTGATTACATTCATTACATCTTTAGGGGTAAGGGGTTCAAAATAAAGTCTGTCGGCTGTATCAAAGTCTGTAGAAACGGTTTCTGGGTTGTTATTTACAATGGCAACTTCATAGCCAAGTTTTTTTAAGGCCCAGACACATTGAACGGAAGCATAATCAAACTCAATTCCCTGACCAATTCTGATTGGCCCTGAACCAAGAACAATTACTGTGCCCTTTGATTTTTTCTGAGCTTCTTTTACTTCCTTCAAATAAGTTTCTGCTTCGTTTTCTCCATTACAGGTTGAATAAAAATATGGAGTTTCTGCGGCAAACTCTCCGGCACAAGTATCGACCATTTTAAAGGATTTAGGTTCAAAATGAAGGTTTTCTCTTGCAATACGTTCGATTTTCCACAAAAACCATCTGTCAATCTGGGTGATTTCGTGGACATCTTCAACTGTAAGAATCTGACGTTTTAAGGCTTCGTAAATTGCAAAAATGCGACGGTCAGAGCTTTCACCAACTGCAAGAATTATGTTGCGGTTAGATTCATTCTTAAAAGCAGGTAATTCAAGGGAATCTGTCTTTAATTCTGCACCTCGTACCGCTTTAAGAAGTGCTTCTTCAAAGTTTTGTCCAATTGCCATAACTTCGCCGGTTGCTTTCATTTGAGTTCCAAGAGTACGTTTTCCATAAACAAACTTATCAAAGGGGAACTTAGGCATTTTTACAACAACATAATCCAAAACAGGTTCAAAACAAGCCTTGGTCTTTTTTGTAACAAAGTTTGGAATCTCATCAAGTGTAAGTCCTACGGCAATAAAGGCAGCAACTTTTGCTATTGGATAGCCGGTTGCCTTACTTGCCAGAGCCGAAGAACGGGAGACACGCGGATTTACTTCAATTACGGCATATTCAAAAGAATCCGGTTTAAGAGCAAACTGACAGTTACAGCCACCTTCAATCTTCAATTCACTGATTATATTAAGGGCGGCGGTTCTGAGCATTTGGTATTCTTTGTCGGCAAGGGTGACAGTCGGAGCAACTACAATAGAATCTCCTGTATGAACACCAACCGGGTCAAGGTTTTCCATAGAACAAACGGTAATTACGTTTCCCTGACTATCACGCATAACTTCAAACTCAATTTCCTTCCAGCCAGAAATACATTTTTCTACCAGAATCTGATGGATAGGTGAGCGGTGAAGTCCATTTTTTACAATTTCGTCTAATTCGGCTTCTGTACGACAGATTCCGCCACCAGTTCCACCCAAAGTAAAGGCAGGTCTTATAATTGCAGGAAGACCAATTTCTTTATGGACAAACTCAATTGCAGCTTCGTAGGTGGTAACAACTTTTGAGGGAATTACCGGCTCCCCGATTTTTTCCATTGTATCTTTGAACATCTGACGGTCTTCGGCTTTATCAATGGTTTCTGGATTTGCACCCAAAAGCTGAACTCCGTGGCTTTCCAAAAAGCCTGATTTTGCAAGCTCCATAGAAAGGGTAAGTGCAGTCTGTCCACCAAGAGTCGAAAGCAGGGAATCGGGTTTTTCTTTTTCTATGATACGTTCGATTGTCCGTAAAGTGAGTGGCTCAATGTAGATTTTATCTGCCATGTGAGGGTCAGTCATCAAAGTTGCAGGATTTGAGTTTACAAGAACAACCTCAAGTCCAAGGCTTTTTAATGCCCGGCAAGCCTGGTTTCCCGCATAATCAAACTCTGCAGCCTGTCCAATTATAATAGGACCAGAACCAATAACCATAACCTTATGTATTTTTTTATTTAATGGCATATTTTTTCTCCATTGCATTCATCTTTATTCATTAGTTTGACAAAATCATCGAACAAAAAGTTTGTATCATGAGGACCGCCGCAAGCTTCTGGATGGAATTGTACGCTGAATGCCGGCATATCCAGATAATTTATACCTTCGCAGGTTCCGTCATTAACATTTATAAAGCTTTCTTTTGCATTTTCTGGAAGAGTAGAGCTTTCAACTGCATAACCATGATTCTGGCTGGTAATATAAACGCGGCCAGTTTCCAGATTTTTGACCGGATGATTTCCGCCACGGTGTCCGTATTTTAATTTTTTTGTCTGGGCTCCCTGCGAAAGAGCAAGCATCTGGTGTCCAAGACAGATTCCAAAAAGAGGGATTTTCTTTTCACAGATTTTTTTAATTTCTTTAATAACATCTGTGTTTTCTGCCGGGTCACCTGGTCCATTTGAGAGCATTACACCATCTGGATTAAGAGAAAAAATCTGCTCGGCTTTTGTGTCGTAAGGAACAACGATTACCGAGCATTTTCGTTTTTCAAGTTCTCGCTGGATGTTTGCCTTTGCTCCAAAATCAAAAAGAACTACTTTTTTGCTTTGTGTATTTATTGGACTTTCTCCTTGGATCTGAGAAGTCTTTCCAGCCTGTGCCTGCGGATTATCAGATGAACTTACGTGCTTTACGGCCTCTGTAATTTTATAAGCTTTTATTTGTTCCAGTTCAGCAGAAAAGTGTCCATTTGCAATCGCAAAATCGGCCTTATCAAGATTTTCAGCATATTTTCCGCTTATAATCATGCCGTTCATAACTCCGCTTTCACGGATTTTTTTTACAAGAGCACGGGTATCAATACCACAAATGCCTATAATTCCCTGGGCTTTCAAAAAATCATCAAGCTTTCCCTGACATCTGAAATTGGAAGGTTTATCACATTCTTCCCGGACAATATAACCCCGGACATAACTTTTTTTGCTTTCAAAATCTTCATCGATAATACCATAATTTCCAATCAGAGGAAAACTTTGTGTTACAATCTGTCCGTAGTAACTGGGATCAGTCAAAGTTTCTATATAACCGGTCATTCCTGTGGTAAAGACAGTTTCGCCGATTGTTTTTCCTTTTGCACCAATGGCATTTCCTTCAAACAAAGTACCGTCTGATAAAATTAAAAATGCCTTTTCTTTATTATCCATACCTTTCATATCAGCCTCAGATAAACCAGATAGAATAAAAAAGGCGTTCATTCCACCTGCCGACAATAAGTCGGTAAATCGAATGAACGCCTTTGCTCATTTCGACTAGTATATTAAATTGCAGAAAAAAATGCAAATAGAGGAAAAATCGTGTATAATTATTTTCATAGCATACGTATTTATGTGTACATTCAGGAGGTTATTACAAACTGAATAAGTATTTAAAAAAGCCACTTGTCTTTGCAATTATTTCGACATTGGTTTCTCTGATTATCTTTCTTTGGTTTACGTTCCTGCCCGGAATGATTGGAACTTTTCACTGGCATACTTTAATTCTATCTGTCTGGCGGGGACTTCTGGCTCTGCTTTTTATTCCTGCAATTTTTGCAGTCATTTATCTGATTAAGCCAAATAAAGCAACAAAAATCATATCCTTTATAATGTCAGGACTTATTTTATTCTTGTGGTGTGCTATTTTCCTTGGATTATCAGTTATGGCTTCGGCAAAGTTTGACAGAAGTGGTCTGGATATTATGAAGGTTGATGAAGCTCTTCCTGTAAATGCTGATAATCCTAATCCTTCAAATGAAAAAGGACTTATTGCCCATTATGCAGTAGCATCTGACCCTCACTGGGGCTCTGCAAAATCAAATGTAGAAGCAAGAAACAGTATTCTTGCTCAGATTGATGAATTAAATTATGACGGTTTATTTATTCTTGGAGATGTTTCGGAAGTAGGGCTTCTTGCTGAAAATTATAAAGAAGCAATTGAAGATTTAAGTGATAACCTCAAGCATACAAAAATCCGCGTACTTGCTGGAAATCATGATGCTCTGGTAAATGGTTTACCTTTGTTCCGTTCTGCATTTATGGATAAAAAGGATAAATGGTATTACCGCATGGATAACGGTACAGTTCATTTTATTTTTATAAATATGCTTTGGGATACAGCTGAGTTCACCAAAAAAGAAGAAAAATGGTTGATTGATCAGCTTGAAAGTATTCCTCCAGAAGACACTGTAATTG
>JAILQA010000070.1 GCA_024699205.1 Treponema sp.
TAGCAGTGGTATATTCATAGTCAACGTGATAAGTTCCTGGTTCAGTTTCGTGTCCGATGTATTCAGAAGCATCAACAGACAAGGAACTGATATTCTTGTTAGCTAAAATACCATTAGAAACAACTAAATTGAGTTGTGCAACGCTTAAAGGGTTAGCAGTATCGGTATAAACTAAAGTATCGGCAATGATGAAAACTGGTGGAATATCTGCAACGATTTCAACAGGAATAGCCTGCGTGACCTGGTTGCTGTTCTTATCAGTTGCACAAATGGTCAACGTATAAGAGCCCACCTTGTGATTAGTTGTAAAGAATTTCTTATCTTTATCCGTTAATCCAGTAATAGTGTTTGAGACATCGCCATCAACATTATCTGTTGCCTTAAATAACTGTGTAACATCAGCCAAAGTCATATTGAATGTTTTAGAAACACCAATCGTAATCTTAGATCCAATGGCAGCGCCATCAGTTCTCGTAAACACTGGTGCAGTACCATCATTAACTTTAAGAGTTAAAGTAGCGCTCTTTTCATTACCTGTACTATCTTTAGCATTAACTGAAATTGTATGAGAGCCATAATCAGCAGCGGTAAAGGTTTTGCTCCAGGTATTGCTCATGACAGTGCCATCATATTTGTAAACAATGGTCAAATTAGAGCCATGGCTGGTGCCATTATCAGTAACAGAAATATACGATGGTAAATCAGCAAATTTTAAAGTCTGGTTCTTATCAGCGGTAAACGTCAATGGTTTTGCCTGGGTGATCACGGGTGCAACATAATCACAAATATGTACAATCAAAGTTGCAGTAGCAGTTTGTCCGTAGCTATCTGTAGCTTTCAGTTTTAACGTATATACTCCAATAGTAGCAGGGGTAAATGTATCCAAACCACTGGTAACAGTGACTGTGCATTCAACGCCAAAGAGATCCTTTGCTTTAATAGAACTGATGATAGTATCTTTGCTATAGTTCTTATCGACATCGATAAAAATATCTTTTGTAGAACCATTAATCAAATGGTTTAATTCTTCAGCTTCATAGCCCTTATAATAGACAGTGTAATCAAATTGAGTGTCAATCATAAAACCAATCCAGTTGGAATGATTCGCCATTGTTTGCATGTCACCCCAAAACAAGCATTCGTTTTCACCGATTTTCAAGTATTCAATACCCTGCTCATTGCAGTTCTGAACTGGTTTGTTTGGATTAAAATAATCATTAAAATCACGATCAATAACAACAACTAACGCGACATAAGTATTATTCATTGATGCTGGAATAGCTTCATTCGGCAAATTCCTATCCAGCTGGTCATCCACCTGGAAATAATTACTTTCCCAGGTTTTGTAATTGGAATAATCGATTAACGGCATAGATGTCGTATTGGCCTTTAAAACATGGCGTAGAGCCGACTTTTTATTGGCTGGGTTAAATTCATCAGCTTCTTCAGAACTTTCTTCAGGAACGGTAGAATCATCATAAATAAGCGTAGAACTATCGTTGCTAGATTCTTCCACCTTTTCAGTGGTGTTTTCGTTGGCTTTCCACTGGGTAAAACCTTTTGTGAGATAGCCAGTAACACCAACACCAGTGGTAGCTAGCATTGCGAACGCGGATACGCCGATAAGCCATCTAGTAGTAACTTTTTTAGTCATTAGTTAATACTCCTTTCTAATTCTGATCTTGTTAGCTTTAAAAGATCTTTTTTCTTTGTTGTAGTCAGCCGCAGATTCAAAGTCTGCTTTATAAAGCGCCTGTCTTTTTCCTGTGGCACCTTTCCAGGAAAAACCAATTTCTTTTTTTGGTTTAGCGACCGTCTTCTTAGCAGCGGTCTTGCTTTTTTGATTTCTTTTAATAGGCATTTACTGCCTCCTTTCATTTTTATAGGTTTGGCTTCCTCCTTTCACACTATCTGTCTTTCTAACTTTGTTAGAAAGCCAGCGGCGTGAATGCTTACTTCTTTTCAGCTTTAAGTCGGTCGCTATTTCGCATTAAAACTTCATCAGTTAAAGAATCGGTGGAATTATGTGTTGCTGGTTCTCTGAAGTCTTCATCACGTAACCTATAACGTGATGTCGCATTCATCTTTACATTAACGGCATTAAACAAAAATGTATCTGTAGATCCAAACGCCCATTTAATTGGAAACAAGACATCGATATCGTTGTAACCAGATACCAGGCTATTACGCGATTTTCCTACATCATCTGGAGAGTAATACAGTTTACCTGTATAGTGCACAAACGATTTTGCGTGCCAATATTTTTTCCAGATCATTGATTTCGAAAGATGATCGCGAATTTTGGATTGTTCCTTTAAAGTAAAAACAAGATTTGGATCTATTCCAGTTTTAAGCGCCGCCTTTTCTGCGCGGCGCTGTAATCTTTTTCTTTGATGCTTCCAGTAAAACTCATAACATGCTATTAAAAATCTAGGTAAAAAATATGGATCTACAACCTCTGATTTTTCAATCATAGGAATTTCAGTAGCTAAAGCACGTTCTCGATTATTGTCTGCGCCGAACTGTTGTGCGGTACAAAATAATATTGCGTGTTCTTTAGTAAGTTGACCAATCAAACGTTTGGAAACAGTGTTTCCATGGTCCTCCAAATTCTCTGCCATAGATCTAACAGCATCCGTGCGCGCATCCAACTGTTTTTCATCTTGCGCGTATGCACAATAATAGAAAAGGTGCCAATCGCTCTGTTCGTCGGTGTCCTTATAACGCTGGAGCTTCTCTACAGTAGCTTTCAACGCCTTTTTCTCTTTGGACTTTTCATCCATATTTTTGAGCTTTTCTAGAAGCGCATGGAGGTTTTTGTTTGCTTCCTGGACATAATGTTGCTGTTCTGCAATGTCGCGAATATCCCACATACGAGGATCATACGGCATGGCGTCATTATCGGTGATTGGTGAATGATACGCGCGACCTGCATATGCAACATAGTTATTTCTCATGAGAGCCCAGGAGGCGTCTATATAATCGACCAGGATTCGCCTAAAGGCTATAGGTTTAGGGTTTAACTGGTTGTCATAATATAAGTTGTTACAATTGGAGAAAACATCTCTCATGAGTTTTGCGGCTGTGACTTCTGAATCGATCAGACCTCTTCCAAAATCATTCTCGATGGTGTCATCAGCAAGAGAAAAATTAACAGTAGGGAAAGCCAAGCAGCAGAAGTCAATCTTGGTATGCGCGTCATGCATATACTTTTCTGTAAATGCGGCTAAGCATCCAGCCATAAAGGTGGTTTTACCAGCTCGAATCTTACCAATTACATACACTATGAATCGAAATGCATGCTTTACCCATCCAATGGATCGTATACTCCTGTTCTCCAGGGCTTTCACATAAATAAATTGAATTAAGAGTACTAGTCCTGTTCCGAAAACAATGCTAGCTAGTGTAATCAGAACAACGACCAGCCAAGGTTCCATATACTTTTCCTCCTTTAACATGTCATTGATTATATTTTCACTTAAAGGAAAAAAAGCCGTGAGAAAAATATTTTTACAAACAAAAAAATCTCGATAACTATCGAGAAAAATAACAATTCATTTTGTCCAAATTTTTAGCCTTAATAAGCGGTTTTTGTGCCGTGCCGAAAAGAAAGAGAGAGAAAAACGTTCACGCTTTAGCGTGTAATTAATGATTTTCCTTTACGAATTTATTTCTTAGTTTTCTTCAATAACATACTTTTTATATGAACTTTGTTCGTCACTGGGATGAACTAAGTTCGTTACAAGGTACGAACACAGTTCACAAAGGGGTGAATAAAGTTCACCACTTAGCTTTACGCAAAGAAAGCCCAGTCTGAAACTGGGCAAAAATTATTTAGATTTCTTTGAAATCAAAGTCTGAATTATGTCAGAAAGTTCGCCTTTTAATTTTTCATAATCTTCAATTGTTAAATTGATTGAAACTGTTTCTTTATGTGTTGCTTCATCTCCAAGTATAGTGTTAATTGTTTCACCATAAATATGAGAGAGTTTTAAAAGCGTGTCATAATCGGCTTCAGTTCGGCCGATTTCATAATTCACATACCTTGCTCTCGTGATACCTAATTCATTCGCTAATTCTTGCTGGGAATAACCAGCTTTTTTTCGTAATGCTTCAAAATTGGTTTTCATCTTCAAAAAAGTTTACCGAAAATTGTGACAAAACTACACAAAAAAATATTGACTTTGTGTAATTTTTACACTATAGTTTAATAAAGATGTGCTGTTTCTACACAATTACAGCACAAGATAACAAAGGAGAACCAACAAATGGAAAGAGAAGAAATGTTGAAAAAGTTCAACAAACCATTCATTGAGGGGGTCGAAATCAAAAGATTGCTTACCCACATTTTAATTATACCAAATTCTAGAGCAAGAGCAATCTACCATGATATGAGAAAAAAATATCAGGAAGATGCAGAATCCAAAAATGTCATTATCTTTGGTAACCAGGTTCCTACTCAATTTGCTCTTAATTATTTAGAAGCTTTAGGTCTATCTAAAGAATATTTGTTATCTAAGAGCGAATAAAAATCAATTTCAAAAGAGGTGCGTTATGAAAGCGGATTCTTTTATTTTGATTTTTTATTGGATGGTTTCAGAGTTGCCTATCAAAGGCATTGAACGAGATCTTTACGCAATAATTAATGGCTTCAGCCAAAATGGTGAATTACATCAGATTTCTATAAATTATTTTGCTTATTGGACAGGTTCAACAATTCGTGGTGTGCAAAAAGCCCTGAATAATTTATTGCAAAAAGAACTTATCATCATCAAAAGAATACCTGGTAAACCGTCTTTATATGGAATAAACACAATCCTAGCAAAAGAAGCAGCAAAAAGGGCAGTTCTGAAACAGCCTGAAAATGTTCAGAAGTTAAAAGAAATCCATAAGCAGGAATTCACTTCTGACAACATTAAACAAAACCAATTGCTAAAGGAAGCTCTTAGCTCTGTACAAAACCAAATCGATTCTAAATATCGTGAATTAAAAGATAAACAAGTGCTATGCGATGGGCAAACACGTAAGGAACTTCGAGATTTTTTAAAAAACAACGATTGGACAATCTCACATAAAGAGGAGGAATGATAGTGGAAGGTAAGAAATACTATAAAACCTTTTTGATAGATGAAACAAAGTCTAGAAGATATTACTACTCCAAACCTTTATCATCTTTGATTTCTGTATCAAAGAAAAACAATCATGTCAAAAGGCTGAAAAGCTTAAAGATTGGTAGCAAAAGAGTTCTCGTACACGGTGAAATACTACAGTATGATTCTCGAAAATTTTCCGTTAATTTTGGAGGCTAAAAATGGCTGTTTATAAAAGAAAAGATGGACACTGGCGTGTTGTAATTAAATATAAATCTGCAAGTGGTGAAAATTGCCGCTATTACGAATCTACCAAGACTCGTAAAGAAGCGATTAAACGTGAAGCTGAATTGATTAACAAATTATCTGGTCTACCAGATAAAGATATTGTGTTTAGTGAACTAACAGAAAGATTCTTAAGTTCATGCCAGGAAAGCAAAAAACTATCCACAATCACTCA
>JAILQA010000089.1 GCA_024699205.1 Treponema sp.
GAAAAAGATTTTATAAGTCTCATCGCCTAATTTTAAATCATTTTTTTCTTCACAAATATTTTGGAATTTGTAAACCGGCAATTCTTTTCCGAAGATATCTTCCAGGCATAAAAAGATAACATACGATTTTGGAAGCTTATCGTAAGGTTCACCCTTTTTAAGATTATCCACATCCATCAGGCTCTGGTAATATCTTGCACGTTTTGGGAGTTCCTTTGTATCTACGGTCTGCATTTCAAGATCATAAGCCTCAGTTTCATTCTTGACATAAACATCAAGACGGATTCCGTGGGCTTCAAAATATACATCAAAAGTTTCTTCTCCCTGAGGTGGCGTAATCTTTTCGATTTCTACATGTAGAAGAATTTCGAGAAGATGTTTACACATATCTGGATTATGTGTGAAGATTTTGTAAAAAAGAAACTTGTTTGCTAATGTTACATTTTCCCATTTCTGTGCAGAACTAAGATTTTCATAATTCATTTTTCGTCTCCGACTATAAAAGTTATATTATGGAGATATTAAAATCTCCTACCTATATATTAGTCGCAAACGTTTAAAAAACTGCAGTTTCTTGCAAAAAAAGTTTGAAAAAATTTATTTTTCTAGAATCTGATGTTATAATTATCTGTATGAAGAAAATCATTTGCATTTTTATTTCATTTATTTTTTGTTTAGGACTTTTTGCACAGAAAACTCTTTTGGGGGATTATGTAATCCGTCAATGGAATTCTTCAGACGGGCTGACTGGAAATTCAATCACGGATATTATACAAGCTCAGTCTGGTTATATTTATATTGGAACTTACGACGGACTTGTAAGATTTGATGGCTTTGATTTTACGACATTTACAAAAACAAATGATGAAAAATATAAGTTTTTATCAGCCCGCTCTGTTATGGAAGATTCTTCGAATCGATTATGGGTCGGTTCAAACGATGAAGGCGTACAAATGCTGGATAAAAATACTTCTTTGAGTTTTACAACACAGAACGGATTGCCTAATAATTCTGTCCGTTCAATCATAGAAGATAAAAATCAGAATATCTGGATTGGGACAGCTGGTGGTGTTGTTTATATAGATAAAGAGTTAAAAATCAATATTCCACAGGGCTTGGAAGCTCCCGATTCAAAATATCTTTTAATCAATAATATTTATTGTGATACAGCCGGACGCATCTGGATTATGGCAGAGGGAATGTATGGCGCTAAATATTATTCTGGCGGAAGTTTTCATTCCTATTCCGAACTTGATGACTATTCTGAAAATATGATTTCGGCAATAGGACAGGATAAATCGGGTTCCTTCTGGTTTGGTCTGGATACTCCTGAAATTGTAAGAGTTGTTGATGGGGTAGCTCAAAAGGTAACTACAAATACTCTTCTTGACAGTACAAGAACAAATTGTATTTTTACCGATTCTTCAGGTTCTATCTGGTTTGGAACAGAAAAGGGACTTATTTTATTCCGTGAAGGCAGATATTTCGATTTTACAAGTCATGATTTACTGGGCGAAAACTCAATCAATAAAATCATGGAGGATAGAGAAGGAAATATCTGGATTGCAACTTCTACGGCCGGAATACAAAAATTAAGTCTTGGTAAGTTTCAGACAAAGAAAACCCCTTCAACTGTTAATGCAATTATGGAAGCTCCTGATGGAAAGGTCTGGATTGCTTGTGATGATGGACTTCTTTGTTATTCAGACGGAGATTTTATTCAAAATGAGCTTACTGATTTCTGCAAGGGCTTGAGAATAAGACATCTGGGTCTTGCAAAAAATAACGACCTTTTTGTAAATTGCTATACAAAGCCGGGATTTATTCGTTATAACGGCAGCGAAATGGAATGTTACAATACGGACAATGGACTTGCAGGTAATAAAACCCGTATTGCCCTTGAGGTTGCGGATGGTTCTATTTACGTTGGAACAACTACCGGACTTTCTGTAATAAATCCAGACGGGGAGATTGTAAATTATCATCGTGCAGAAGGAATAGAAAATGAGTTTATAATGTGGCTTTATGAAGCTTCTGACGGTTTTCTCTGGGTAGGAACTGATGGTGGCGGAATCTTTTTGATGAAAGACGGTCTTGTCGTTGATAAACTTACGACTTCACAAGGTCTGTCCGGAAATGTTGTATTTAAGATTTGCCGTGATCAGAAGGGTGTTTACTGGATTAGCACCGGCTCAGGAGTTTCAAGAATTGAAAAGCAGGATAACAAATCATTTGTTGAAGATTCTTCCTTAAAGATAACAAATTATACTTCCCTACAGGGACTTGGTACCGATTCAATCTTCCAGATTTTGTTTGATTACACCGGTACGGCATGGATGCTCAGTAACCGTGGTATTTGCGCTGTTCCTTATTCTGATTTGACAAATCTTGCGGAAGGAAAAATCACACATGTTGATGCTAAATACTATAATCAGAATGATGGACTTATCACAAAAGGAATCGCATCTACTGCGCTCAGTATGGTTGACCATTTTGGACGCGTTTGGTTTACGCTCGTTGACGGCTTCTCGATTTATGACCCTGTAAAAGTTACGTCAAGCAATGTACTGCCTATTGTTCATATTGAATCAGTTAAGGTTGACAATGAAAACGTTGATTTTTCCGGCGGACAGCTTATTCTTGCGCCTGGAACTAAACGTGTGGAAATAAAATATACAGGCTTGAGTTTTAGTGCTCCTGAAAGAACTCGTTTTACTTATTTTCTTGATGGTTTTGATTCTGACTACAATGAATTGAGCTCATCCAAAATTGCTACCTACACCCGCCTTAAGCCGGGAAAATACATTTTCAATGTGAATGCAATGAATGCTGACGGAAAATACAGTGAATCGCCTGAATCTTTGATTTTAATTCAAAAACCTTTCCTGTATCAGAGAATAAGCTTCTGGATAATTGTCGGCATAATAATTGTTATGGCTGTCTATCTGATTATTTATTCGATTATACGCAAAAATAAGGTTCAGCAGCTCAAACTTGAAACAATGGTTCAGATGAAGACTGTCGATTTGGAAATAGAAAAAGATAAATCGGACCGTCTGCTGCGAAATATTCTGCCTGCTTCTATTGCAGAACAGCTTAAATCTGTTAATGGCCCGGATGGAAGAACAATAGCTGAACGGTTTGAAAATGTTACAGTATTATTCTCTGATCTTGTTGGCTTTACAGATATGACAAGCCGGGAAAAACCAGAAGACATTGTAAGTTCCTTGAATAATCTTATAAGCCGCTTTGATATTCGTGCAGAAAAAATGGGAATTGAAAAAATAAAGACAATTGGAGATGCATACATGGCGGCCTGTGGTGTTCCTGTTCCTGACGAAAATCACGCAGAAAAAATCGTGGCTTTTGCCAAGGGTATGTACAAGGATTTGGAAAACTATAACAGAAATGCCCGAATTAAGTTCCAGATGCGCATTGGAATTAATTCCGGTACGGTTATTGCAGGTGTAATCGGTAAAAACAAGTTTATTTATGATATGTGGGGCGATACTGTAAATGTTGCCAGCCGAATGGAATCTACATGTACACCAGGACGGATTCGTATTACTCAAAGTGTAAAGGAAATCCTGGAACAAAAATATACAATTAATTCCTGTGTCGAAAATGAATGTAACATAAAAGGCAAAGGAATTATGAAAACTTACGAAATATAGGGGAGGCATAGATTTGTATATGAGTGACAATAGCAAGGATTATGAAGACGAAGAGTTTGAAGGCGAAATACTGGAATATTTTGAGGATGAATATCAGGAATACTGGCGCAGTCAGATTGTACGTGCAGAATGGGATGGTGCCCAAAAACTTTATGAACTTCTTGAACAAAATAAATTAAAGAAAATCTATGGTGAAAAGACAAAACTCTTTATTCTGGCTGACGGTGAAAGTCTGCTGGCTTTTTGTCTTCTTGCTCAAAAAAATACGCATAAGATTTTATTTAAAAAGCCATGGATTGATTTTTTATTTACTTTCCCATCACAGTGCAAAAAAGGCTATGCTAAACTGTTAATTAATCATGCAGCTGAAACTGCAAAGAATGACGGATATAAAAATCTGTATGTATTATCTGAATCAGAGGGCTTTTTTGAAAAATGTGGTTTCAGTTTAGCTTCACAAAAACAATATTCAGGTAAGGTATTGAAAATTTACAACAGACCTTTATAATTAATATCCGTTTAGGAGATTTTTTATGTCGAAAAAAATAAGTTATGGGCTTTTATTGAGTTTATTGCTTTTATTATCCAGCTGTGCAACTTCTGTTGGTATGAAAGTAACTCGTCCTGCAGAAATTGATTTACACGGAGCTACTTCTATTGCCGTATTACCATTCAGAACAGG
>JAILQA010000156.1 GCA_024699205.1 Treponema sp.
TACTAGCTCAGTAGGTAGAGCAACGCCCTTTTAAGGCGTGGGTCACTGGTTCGAATCCAGTGTAGCTCACATAAAGGACTTTCGGAAACGGAAGTCCTTTTTTATGTCCTCGTCATCCTGAACTTGTTTCAGGATCTCTTATATGATAATATTCAAAATATGAACAATGACGTAGCAACACTTCAGGTAATTGCGGATACTCTTAAGGAAGAGCCTATGGCAAGTCAGCGTGTGCTGGCAGAAAATGCAGGCATGTCTATTGGGCTTATGAATGCAGTGATTAAGCGCTTTGTAGAACGCGGATGGCTCATGCTCACGAACGTGAATCTGCGCAAGCTCTGTTATGCAATCACACCGCAGGGAATTGCAGAACTTAGCCACCGTAGCCAGAGCTTTGCACGCCGCACGTTTGCACTTGCTAATCAGTATAACGAGCAGCTTTGCGCCTTAGTAGCCCAGGCTAAAAGCAGCGGAAAGGCCTGCGTAATCCTGTACGGTCAGAGCTACATAAAGTTTTTACTGGAGTACGCCTGTCAGAGTCAGGAGGTCGCCTTTGAAGAACAACCCGCCAACGCCCAGCCGGACAAAAAAGCCTTCTGCATAGCAGGCGAGCTTTGTCAGGAAGAAGAAATTGCCCGCTTAAAAAAATCCGGATGCGTCAGCCTCTTAGAACTTTTAGACGAGCAGGAGTAGACTACCATGGATTACTACTGCGCAATGATCCTGAGCGGACAGGAAAAAGCCTTCAAAGAAGCAGCAACTGCCGCACTCCCACAGGCCCGCTTTTACATTTTCGAGCGCCGCCTGCAAAACAGAAGCCGCGGCTGGTTTGAAGCCCCGTTATTCCCGGGCTACATCTTTTTCCAGACAGAAAAGCTAACCCCGGAATTTTTTGAAATCCTCCGAAACATAAACGGCTTTTGCCGAATCCTCTACGACAACCAGCACCCAACCCAAATTTCAGGCCAATCCTTAGAAGAACTAAAACTCTTTATTAAAAACGGCGAACACTGGGGCATCTCCAAGGTTCAGTTCATCCCCGGCCAAAAAATCAAAGCCATATCGGGCCCGCTTGTAGGCTTAGAAGGCCAGATAGTAGCCGTAAACCGCAAACGCAAACAAATCACCGTGCAGTCGTCACTTACACAGGATGGTAAGAAGTTTGATTTGCTGTATGAGGATGTGGAATAAAAAAAAGTGTTACACGGATTGGAGATTCCTACGGAATCTCTTTTTTTTCAAATTTTTTTCAAAAATTTTGTAATTTTTTACATTTTTTGTCTATATTATATATATAAATATTCCCTCTGAATTTTGCAGATGGGCTCCATTATTTTTTTAAGGACAGAATACTTTTTGCGGGGCGGTATGCCCTGGTCTGTTCACAAAAATTTTGGAGCTATACAATGAATAAAAGATTTCAATCAATCGACAAATACTACGTCGACATCTCATCAACCATCGATAAATGTAAACAATCTGTACAACGGGCTGTAAATGATGCAATGGTCATGCTTTACTGGACAATTGGCAAATATCTTACGTGCAATGTTCTTGATAACACAAAGGCTGAATACGGTCAGAAAGTCGTGGAAGAGTTGGCACAGAAACTAACGGTGAATTACGGTAAGAATTTTGGCAGAGCCGCCTTATTCAGAATGATTCAATTTTATCGGGAGTTCCCTGATGATCAAATTGTCGCTACACTGTCACGACAATTAACCTGGTCTCATTTTGTTGTTCTTTTGCCAATTGAAGATGAAACTAAACGGAATTTTTACGCAGTTATGTGCAGTAATGAAAATTGGAGCGTTCGTACTTTGCGCGAACGAAGAAAATCTATGTTGTTTGAGCGTACTGCAATATCCAAAAAGTCTGATGAAACAATAAAGAAAGATCTTGCCGTCTTGCAGTCCGAAAATAAAATGTCTCCAGATTTGTTTTATCGGGATCCATACATTCTTGATTTTCTTGGTTTGAAAAATACCTATAGCGAAGAAGATTTGGAAAACGCAATTCTTGCTGAACTTGAAAACTTTATTCTCGAAATGGGCTCTGATTTTGCATTTCTTGCACGTCAGAAGCATTTTATCCTTGATGGAAAAGATTATTACATTGATTTGCTTTTCTATCATCGCACTCTGCATCGTCTTGTTGTTATAGAACTTAAGCTTGGCGAGTTCGAACCAGAATACAAAGGACAGGTTGAGTTATATTTGCGCTGGCTTTCAAAATACGAAAAAGCAGAAGGAGAAGAAGAACCTGTTGCTTTAATTTTATGTGCAGAAAAATCACAGCAGACAGTAGAACTCCTTGAACTTGATAAGGGAAATATTCGGGTTGGTCAATATCTTACCAAAATGCCTCCAAAAGAGATTCTTGGACAGAAATTGTTACAAGCAATTGAACACGCAAAACAAAGTCAGAGTATTAAAACAAAAAAGTAATTATCACACGGATGCCTCCTATGTCATTGTCGGGCTTGACCCGACAATCTCAAATATGTTCAGTCGTTGAACATTCTACATTGACACCACCCATTTCTCGTTAAATAATAGAAGAAAATATATCAATTGTAACTGTTTACGGCGGACGTTTAGTCCATAAATAAGTGCAATGTCCAGTTTCTCCCACAAAAAATTGTAGTTTCGTTGCGGAGGGGAGATGTTTGAATGTTGCATTAAAATTGTATACAATGATTGTAGACTTTTTAGGTATAAAAAAATACGTAGAGGAGGTTAACAAATATGCCTTTTTGTTCCTTTGTTGTAAATGCGGTTGGGGATGCGAATTGTATTTATGTTAGAAATACAATCAATTCATTAATGGTTGATTGTGGAATTAGTAAAAAAGCTGATTTTATTAAAAACCTAAAAATTCAAAATCAATTGGCTTGTTTAGATGAGTTACTTATCACACATTACCATAAAGATCATTTTAATATTTTG
>JAILQA010000230.1 GCA_024699205.1 Treponema sp.
GTTGCTACAGAAGAATTCCCAGATTTAGATGTTATGGTTCGAGGAGCTATTAGTATGGGCCGCCGCCTGCAAGATCCTTTGGCTGAACTTGTAAAAATTGACCCAAAAGCTATTGGTGTTGGACTTTACCAACATTATTTACAACAGAACTTACAACTTCATCCAGCTGTTCTGCAAGTTTTTTCTGATTTACATCGTGCTGATAAAGTCCAACGCCAATTGCTTTAGGGTCAATCTTAACTAATTCAGCAAGAGGGTCCTGCAAGCGGCGGCCCATAGAAATAGCACCGCGAACCATAACATCCAAATCTGGGAATTCTTCGGTTGCAACAGGGCTTGCTGAATAAACAGAAGCACCAGATTCATCAACAACAGTGTATTTTACATCTTGATCAGCATAATTTTCGCTAAGAACCTTGCTTACAATTGCCTGAACTTCGTGACTTCCAGTTCCGTTTCCTACAGCAAGAACCTGAATATCATACTTGTCGATTGCATCGTTAATTGCATCATAAGCACCTTTAGGGTCTTGTTCCTGGAAAATCTTAAAGAAGCCAAGATATTTTCCAGTTTCGTCCAAAGCAGCACATTTTGTACCGTTTCTGTAACCTGGGTCTACACCAAGAACGCGGCTTCCCTTAATTGGCTGAGACATCAAAAGATTTTTTAAGTTTTCGCTGAATACACCAATTCCGTGAGCATCAGCTTCATCAGATTCATCACTGCGGATTTCACGAACTACAGCAGGAGAAAGCAGACGAACAATACCATCTTCAATTGCATCTTTGTGATAGTGATTATTGATGATTGTACGCTTCTGCAACAAAGAAACTGCACTGTCTACATCAACGTCAATTGTAACTTCAAGGGCACCTTCCCTTTCTGCACGGTTTATAGCAAGAATACGGTGAGGCTTTACCTGATTAAGCGGCTCTTTGTAATCCCAGTACATCTGATAAGTAGAAGCTTTCTGGGCGGTTTCTTCATCCTGACCTTCCGGAACAATACCTTTTGTAACGATGTTTCCTTCTTTCATGTACAAATCGTGGATAGCTTCTCGGTTTGAAGTTTCCTGGCTTACACGTTCTGCAAGAATGTCCTGAGCGCCGGCGAGAGCATCAGCTGCACTGTCAACATTCAAAGCAGGATCTTCGTTGTCGGTTTTAATATATTTTTCTGCTTCTTTTTCGATTGTTTCATCATCCATAGTCAGCATTGCATCTGCAAGACCTTCAAGTCCTTTTTCGGCAGCGACCATACCGCGTGTCTTCTTCTTTTTCTTGAATGGAGCCCACAAATCTTCAAGGGCGGTCAAGGTTGTGGCAGACATAATTGCGTTATCAAGAGATTCTGTTAATTTTCCCTGATTGAAAACACCTTTTACAATTTCAAGACGTCGTTCTTCAAGATTTTTGTATGACTTGAAGGAGTGATCTATACCCAAAACCTGAACTTCGTCGAGGTTGTCTGTTCTGTCTTTTCTATAACGGCTGATAAAAGCAACGGTACAACCTTCGTTAAAAAGGCTGATTACCGCACTTACCTGTGCAACGCGGATATTCAATTCTTCCGCAATTTTTTTCATGATTTCGACTTCATTAACTGTTAATGCGTCAATTGTTTCTTGAGTAAATTCCATAGTTTTGACATTTTATGAGATTTAATGGCGGCTGTAAAGCGAAAAAACTGTCACTTAAGAAAAATTATTCTGAGATTGAAATATCGCCTAAATATTCTGGTTTTATTCCGTTTGTCTGCTTTGCTTCATAAAGTTTCTGGAGCATTACATGGCAGTTTTCAGACATCATCTTATATAACTGAGGAACAAGACGGGCTCGCTGAATATCATCAAGATGAGCTTCTCCACTAGGAGACAGGAAAGCAAATACAAAAAGCATTCCTTCCGAAGTTGGTCGCTGGGCAATAAGAAGGGCATCAGAACGGAAAGTAAAACCGGAAAGAACAATCTGCACGTCTTTTACCTTTTCCCAGATTGTTAGCGAAAGGGCATTAGGATCCATACAAACAGAAAAATGGCTGAGACTTATATCTTTAAGAGCACCACTGTAATAATAATCCTGCTTCTTGAAGGTAAAAGTACAAGACTTTGAACAAAGAGCACGGATATTCTGTCTTCGTCCTCTTGCCTGATTTGCATACAAGAGCTTCTGAATTATTTCAAGGTTTTCACGCCGCTGGTATTCAAGCTGAATACAACCGCATTTTATACCAATATCAAAAAGATATTTTCTTTCAAGTAAGGTTTTGGCATTTTTTTCTGATTTTCTGGCATAAGTAACACCAATCAGAATATTAGGATATCTGTCCTGAAGTCTTTTTATATAAAAGTTCCAGGCTATTCCCGGTATTTCATAATCAATGTTAAAAAAAATAATTACATCATGAAAAATCGAAATAATCGTTTCGATTTTTGTTTCTAAGGGGATAAAGCGACTGTTATCTATAAAGTAACATTCATACCCCAGCGAAAAATACTCTTCAAGAAAGTGCTCTGGAAACAAAGAAGTATCAGGGGTGATGAAAAATGTTTTTCGTCCTACAGCAAAATCATTTACAGTTATAGCCAAAGAAGACCTCTCGAAAATATTATACTATAAGATTTAAAAAAGTCTAAAAAAATTTTAAATAAAATGTTGTATTTTGTGATGCTCTACAGTCTTTGTTTTTACAGCCACAATATAACTTCCGAACATTGCTGTTGCAGTATCAAAAACAGAAGCAAAAGAACAGATTATTACAGAGGCTGGTTTCAAAAGCAGGAAGCTGGTCTCAAAGCCTTTTCCGTAACATTCACACAAAATAGTAAGCAGAATAAATGCAGCACCTGATGGAAATCCACCTAAAAGGAAGGAAAGACCAAAAGCAAGCAGAGAAACGAATACTATATCACCAAAGGAAATACTCAAGCTTGAATAAGAACGCAGAATTAAAAAGAAACAGATTGTACTTACCAAAGCAGAACCGCCTCTTGAGAAAATAGCAAAGAGAGGATAAGTAAAACCGTTACAGCGCCTTCTTATTCCAAGACTTTCTTTTCCGTGTCTGAAAATCAATGACAAAGAAAGAGTTGAGTCCCCGCTTACAAAAGAAAGCATCATTGGTGCAAGGCTGGCATATAACACGCGGTAGGGATGTGGATCATGACATACATATCGAATAATAATAGGATAAATAATTCCTACTACAATCACTAAATCGACCAGGAACATCAAAATTATTGGAGTATAAATGCCGTTTGCAATCACAGAGCGGAACATTATTGTCCAGGCACATACGGTTGCAATTATGAGGACAGCCATGATTTCTGTAAAGAAGGTTGCGATGTTATAAAAAAGCTTTGAAAAAGAATCTGCAAGGGAAGATACAGGCTTAAAGGTAATCTGGTCTGAAGCACTTTCCCAACCGATTAATCCACCAAATAAAAAGGCAAAAAGAACATAAGAGCCTTCATGCAAAATATCAATCGTAGAAATTGAAAAGAGCGATAAAAGCAGATTTTTTGCATTTACGCTTGTTATTTCTGTTGCTGTATCAATTGTGATAGGGATTCTAGGAAGCTTTACAAGGATGATTGAAGCAGTTCCAATGATAGTCAGCAATAATGAAGAAACTATGATAATAAGAAAAGTCCACAAGGTACTTTTTAATATAAGCTTAGACAACCTTAATTTGTTGATTGCGACAGCTGTTGTAGAAAAAATCAGCAGAATTACAAGATAATCTCCGAATCTAATGACAAAATCTGTTATTAATGAAAGGACAGCTGCTCCGGTTGGATTATCTACAGGAAGAACAAGAGCCGCTATCACACCTAATGCAATACCAATTAAATATTTTATCCAAACTTTCATTCTGCCATTATAACATACTATAGAATCACATTCTATAGTATGTTATAATAAGATTTATGAGTGAGCTTTTGTTGATTGGCAAGGAACTGCCTGATTGTCTTGATTTTGCTGAATCCCTTTCTAAAAATGGCCGTAAGATTTTTACAACCTCTAAAGATGATAATAAAATTGCAGATTTTGAAGCAGAAAATATCTTTTCTGCAGGCTGGAACAAGGCTTCTGCAATTTCTTCCCGGGCTCTTCTCATAAAAAATGAAACTAAATTGCCCGCAACAAATGAATACATCATATACTTTGACAGTCTATACTACGCACAAAAGTTTGATTCTGACCGTGCAGAAAATATTTCTATGGCTGTAGATGCAATGATAAACAGCTATCAGCTATTTCTAAATGAACTTCTTTCCCGACTTGAACAGAAAAAAGAAGCGGCTGTAATAGTTTTTCTTGTAAAAACTTATCCTTCAAAATACGAAATTGCTCATTTTGGAAGTAAAAATGTGAATATGCATCCTGTAAGTAATATTGTAAATGCAGCTCAGCAGGCATTTATCTCTCTTGCAGAAAATATTTCAACTTTAGTCGGCGAACGCACTTATTTATCAGTACTGCTTGCAAAATGCGAGCCTTCAAATGAGCTTTTCTCCAGTGAAAAAGCACTTGCAGAATGGACAGTACAGGGAATCGACACAATCAAAAATATGAAAAACCATCAAACTGCAAAACAGGCCGAAACATGGGTAAAAGCTGGTGCAAAAATCCCGACAGGTTTTTCTCTCTTCAAATAAAAATCCTCTTGTTTCATATTCTCTTTAGCATTATAATAGTATTGTGTCTGAACTATATATTGTAGGAACTCCTATTGGGAACTTGGATGACATTACCTTCAGGGCGATAGAGACTTTTAAAAAAGTTGATTTTATTGCTTGTGAAGATACCCGTCACACCCTGCAGCTTTTGAATCATTTTGAAATCAAAAAGCCGCTTATTTCCTGTAGAGCGCAGAATGAAAAAATTGCTGGCGAGAAAATTGTAAAGCTTTTGGATGAAGGTCATTCGGTTGCTTATGCCAGTGATGCAGGAACTCCGGGAATTAGTGATCCGGGTGCTGTCCTTGTAGATGTTGTAAGAGCTGCGAATCATACGATTGTTCCTATACCAGGACCGACTGCTTTTTCTACTTTAGTAAGTGCAGCAGGAACAGGTGGAAAAACCCTTATTTTTGAAGGATTTCTTTCGCCTAAACCGGGTCGGCGCAGAAGCAGATTAAAAGAATTACTTGCGACTGGAGATGCTGTAATAATTTACGAATCTCCTTTCAGAATTACTAAACTTTTATCTGACCTTGCCGATATAGATAGTAATAGACGCGTAGTAGTTGGCCGTGAGCTCACAAAGCTGCATGAAGAAATTACCAGTGGGACCGCTGCAGAACTGCTAAAGGATTATTCGGAACGGAATTCAATTAAAGGTGAATTTGCCGTTTTTATTTCTGGAACAAAAAATATTCAACTTTCTGATGAATCTGCCGATAATTAAAAGGTAGAGAGGTAGGACGTAATGATGATAAATGGTGTAAACAGTATTAACTCTCTGAACAATGTTCAGAATCTCCGCAAAACAGAAAACTCTGCTAAAGTAACAGACAACGCAGATTCTATTCAGGTTTCAAAGGAAGCTCTTGAAAAGGCTGAGGCTTATTATCTCGAAAAGGTAGCTGCAGAAACTCCGAATGTACGTGCCGATCGCATAGCAGAAATTAAAGCTAAGATTAAGGATCCGTCCTATTTAAGTGATGCAGTAATTAAGTCAACAGCAGAAAAATTCTTGACAAGCATCGGTCTTTAATTTTTCGCCTTGTCTAAAATTTCGGTTGTCTAAATTCTCGTTGAAAAGAATTTAAAGAAAGAAGACGGAATTCGTAAAAGAATCCGTCTTTTTTTGTTTTTATAAAGAAGCAGGAATAGAAAAACAATATCAAAAAGGGGAATAAGAATGTCAGATTTTATTTTTAGGATTTCACCAAATGTCGTATTAGGCTCCTACACCTTAAGCAGACTGGGGCAGCAGGTAAAAGAATGGGGAACAAGATTTATGCTTATAATCGACCCAGTTCTTAATGAAATGAAGATTCAGGAAAACGTAATCCAAACCCTAAATGACAGAAAAATCGATATTTTTATTTTTAACGAAATCACGCAAGGTGCAAATACAAAAACAATTCAAAGAGCTTTGTCACTTGCAAAAGAAGGTCATGTTCATGGAATTATTGCTGTCGGCGGTTCAAAAGCTCTGAACATAGGACGACTGGTTGCTGCTTTTTATAATGAGATTCATGATTTTTATACTTTTGTAGACGGCGCATTTCCAACGACAGCTCCGATTCCTTGTATCTGCGTTCCTACAACCTACAAAATGCCTTACATTTTTACAAATGAAGTTCCGGTTACAGATTCACGCTCTAATCAACTTAAAATTATGAAAGTGCAGCATAATCTCTGCAAACTGGCACTTATAGACCCGAATCTGACTTTATCTTTAACAGACAATCAAAAATCTACCCTGGCAATAGACTTGATGAATGAAGGAGTTGAATCCTATCTTTCACAAAAAGCAAACTTTTTCAGCGATATGTTTGTAGAAAAGGGACTTGAACTTTTGGTTTACGCTTTGGACGGTTCACCTTCCCTTGAGATTACCACTCCAGAAGAAGTTCTTTTATCACAGGCTGGCTTAATGATTTCCCTGGCAAGTGCTTCCAGTTCCCTTGGCTTAAGCTCTATGCTTTCTATGACAATTAATTCACGTTACTACCTGAATAAATCTTTAATTTCATCTATAATATTCCCATATGCAGTAGAAGATGCATTAACTTTTAAAAGTGCACGACTGGAAAAACTTGCCCACATCATGAGGATTGTATCTGAAGACGTAAAGGGACAGGATGCTTCAAAAGCACTTGTTGATAATATCCGTCAGAGAATTGCAAAATCAAATCTGCCTGCAAGATTAAAGGACGTAAAACTTACAATTGAGCAGCTTTCTCTTGCCGTAGATGATGTCAGCCAGAACGATATTATCAACAAACTTCCTCGCAGCATGTCTACTGATGATATTTTTGATTTTATTAAGCAGGCTTACTAAAAAATGATTGAACCATCAAAACTATTTCAGCTCGAAGGCGGACAGAAAAGACGCAAGCTGGCACTTACCTATGGTGCTCTTGAACGCGACATTCTGGGAATTGCCGAAAAAGGAACCGAATATAATTTTCAGAATATTACCCGCTCTGATTATATAAAAAAAATTACCGTGCTTTTTCTAAAAGACCCTAAACTTTCAGAAGAAGCAAGAACCGAAATCCTCAGGCTTTTGTCTGAAAATCCAGTTGATGAACTCAGGCTTTGTAATTACGCCCGAAACTGTCTTCTTGCAATACTTGGAAGCTTTCCTGCTGAATGGGATTTGGTAATTGCTCCCCACGCGGCTCCAACAGATGAAAATGGCGTAGTTAGAAAACGAGATTTTTACCCGGGAACTGCCGTTTATGCCGAAGATATCCGTTCGCCTTTTAATGTAGGTTCAATTTTCAGGACGGCAGAAGCAATGGGAATAGAAAAGGTTTACATTTCTCCCTGTTGTACAGCCCCGAATCAGCAGAGGGCAATAAGAAGTGGAATGGGCTGCATTGAAACTCTTGGCTATGAACAGAAAAGTCTTGACCAGTTGCCAGATGATATCCCTGTTTTTGCCCTGGAAACAGGTGGAACAGATATAAATGACTTTGACTTTCCGCAAAAAGGAATCTGCATAATCGGTTCGGAAGAATTGGGAGTAAGCCCGGAAGCTTTAAAAAGAGCGACTTACGGAAGAGTTACTATTCCAATGAAAGGACTAAAAGCCTCTTTGAATGTTGGGGTTGCCTTTGGAATACTCATGCAAAAATGGGTTGAAGCTCTGGAAAAAGCAAAGTAGATTTTTAAGTCTTGCCTAGTCTTTTAGAACGGAATCAATCTGCTTAATAATGTAAAGTAGTTTTGATTCAGAATCGATTCCAAATGTATCCAGAATATTTTTTTTAATCTGATAATAATCGACACTCTTTTCTTTATAACACTGAATTATATCTGCGAAGTAAATGTAATTTACAATTTCTTTTAGCACTGTAGAAGAAGGATCGTTCTGGTAAAGGTAAGAAAAAGCCGCATTAACAAGAGGAGACTGTCCCCAGCGCTCAGAAATAAGATTATCATATTTATAAAAGCAATTTTCGGTGTAAAACAATTCAACAACAGCTTCAGAAATATTCTGGGCAAGGCATTCCTGTATAACTTCTGCCTTTTGCTCTGGAGTAGCAACCGCAACAAGAAGATTTTCTATATTATGAATAAGCGCAATTGTAAAAATATATTCCTTTGTTAAAACTGATTTTGGCGGAAAGTTCTGAACAAGATTGTAAGCAACAAATGCAACATGATAATCATGCTTCCAAAGTTTTTTAAGCTGTTCAGTCACCGGGACAATTCGTATTTTTTCGTTTTCTGGAGTAAAGATTTTCCGGATTTTTTCTAATCCAAGAAGTTTTACAGCTTGTATTACACAGGCACAATCTTTATGTTCCTTGCAAGATTCAGAAAGCAAAAGGAAGGCACAGGTTGGCTCTTTAGTAAAAAAGTCGGTTACTTGAGTTTCTTCAGTCCTGGGAGCATTAAGTAAATCTTGTAATTTATCAAAAGAAGAATCGAAAATCGGAATTGCGGTCTGTTTTTTTGCAAAAACCTTAGAAACTTCATTTATTTGATTCTGGATATCTTTATTTAAAGGCAATTCAATTCTTGTGATTGTTTCCGAATCAGTTGAAATAATATGATAATTGTCCTTTGAAAGACCAATCTTTTGCAGCATTAAAATAATAATGATAATTCCAAGACCTGCGCCTTCAGTCTGGTCAAGAACATTGGCAAAAACATCAGAAATATTACTGTAATGCATTGCAAGGTCAATTTTTTCATCAATTCGGTCTTTTTCAAACTTAGTGAGCGCACAGTTATTTCTTACTTCAATTGTAATAAAATCATCTTCTTTTTTGAGAATAAGCTTGATGTAAAGTCCGGCTTTTTTCTGTTCTTCCAGATAATGATCGATGTTTAACAGGGTTTCATCCTTAAAGAACATCATTCCTTCGTTGTAATCCTGCTCATCGTTTATGTCGAGATTTTTTTCTTTAAAATAGATTCGCTTGGTATTAGCCTTTTTAGAATTGTTAAGAAGCTCGTCAACACAGAATTTTAAATAATCAATCATGTGTTCCTGGTGACATTCTAATAGAAATTCACCAAGAACTTCCTGGATATAAACTTCCATATTCTTAGGTAAAGTATAGGAAGTAATTTCCATTGGGTTGTGAAACTTAACTGCTGACTTAATTTTTTCCTTGTCTTCTTCTTGCAAGGAAAATTCCTTCTCATTCATGACTTAAAAATAATTATAACACCACTTTTATTATATGGGAAATCATTTTATCTTTGTAAAACGTTTTACTTTTTCCAATAGCTAGGGAAAAAGAAGATTATCATTGTATAAAGCTCAAGACGGCCGGCTAGCATTACAAAACAATACCAGCATTTAAGCAAAACTGGCAGTGCCCCGTAATTTGCAGTTGGTCCCAGCGCTCCAAATGCAGGTCCTACATTACCAACCATAGTCAGGGCAGCAGTAAAGGAAGTGAATAAATCAAGTCCCGAAAAACAGCCTGCACCGGTGGTTATGGCAATCAGTATAAGATATACAGTTGTAAAGGCAGCAACGGTTGTAATAATTTCGTTTTTTATAGGGCGATTGTTAACTCTTGTAGTAAAAACTCCATGGGGATGAAGCATTTTTTTTGTTTCATTCGAAACTATTTTACCAAGAATTACCCATCGGATTATTTTAAATCCACCCGAAGTTGAACCGGAACAACCACCCATAAAGAAAAGCAGGAACAAAAAGAACTGCGCACTCGAAGGCCATTGAAGGAAGTCGGCGGTAGAAAAACCGGTTGTACTCATCAGCGAAACAACCTGGAAGGATGAATAACGTAAGCTCTTTGCAAAAGTTCCGTAAAAAGGAATAAGAATGCAGGTAATTATTGTTATAAAAATTAAAACAATGGCTACATAAACTTTAAGCTCTGTATTTTCTTTGATTTCGTTTACCTTGCGGGTAAAAAGATAATAGAAAAGGCTGAAGTTGACACCAGACATAAACATAAAGATTGTTATAATTACGTCAATTGCAACGGAATTGTAGGAACCGATGGAATCATTTCTGGTAGAAAAACCGCCCGTCCCCAGCGTTGCGAGCGAATGAGAAAGTGCATCGATAAAATCCATGCCGGCAATTTTCAGAGCAATTGTTTCAATTACAGTAAAGCTCAAATAAATAATCCACAAGGCTTTTGCTGTGGTAGTAATTCTTGCAGTTACCTTGCCTTTTTCGGGACCAGTTGTTTCTGCTTTAATCAGCTGGAAACCTCCAACACCAAGCAGCGGTAGAAGAGCGACGGTAAGAGTAACAATTAACATACCGCCAATCCAGTGGGTTAAACAGCGCATCATGTTTATGGAACGTGGAAGAACTTCAATTTCGCTGAGGATTGTTGAACCGGTTGTAGAAAAACCGCTTATGCTTTCAAAAAGAGCATCAATAAAAGAAAAATAGCCGCTAAAATAAAGGGGAATTGACCCCATAAGGCTGGTAATTGCCCAGGCCAATGCAACGACAACAAAGGCATGTCTGGATGAAAGTGTAAACTTTATTTTTCTTGTGGGAAGGTTTACACAAAGCAGAAGAATCCAGCTTGCAATCATAGGAATAATAAAAGCAAGAAGAACTGAGTTCTCTCCACATGCCAGGGCAACTCCAATTGGAATTATAAAAGAAGTTCCGACAATTGCCAGAAGAATTGATGATATTTTTAACAGACTTAATATAAACATGAACTTTCCCGCTTTCTTTAATCTAAATCTTTAATTTCAATTTTCAATTTCAATCTTTTCCGGCAAAATATGACAGAACTTTTTTGCTGTCATCTGCACGAGTAATTAAAACCACATGATCCCCAGCGTAAACCTGGGTATTTCCGTTTGCAATTGAATAGGTATCTGTATCAATTCTTTTATCAAGAAGCACGAGGAAAGAACCTGTATTAGGAATATCTTTAAGCGGCATTCCAAGAACTTTTGAACCAGCAGTGATTTCACATTCAACAATTTCCAAATCGCCGGTAGTTACTGTATGGATTTCTTTTACGGCTTTTCCGCGCAGATGACTCATAATTGAATCAACAACACAGTCACGAAGAGGAATTGCAACATCAACACCAAGTTTTTCTGCAATTGAGGCAAACTCAGAACTTGCAACAAGGCTGATTGACTGCCCTACCCCAAGAGATTCAAGGTAAGCGGCAAGTACCATATTAAGTTCATGATTATGGGTTGCACAAATTGCTAAATCAAAAGAAGTAATGCCTTCTTCGCGTAAGAAGCTTTCATCAGAAGCGTCAGCACACATTACGCGGGCATCTGGAAAACGTTCTGCAGCAGCCTGAGTAAGGACATCATCTGTATCAATAATTACAAACTCCTGGGAACGTTTTGCAAAGAAACGCGCAAAGGCTCCTGTTTTTGCAGGCTGAATAAGGTTTTCGGCAATAATACTTCCAATTTTGCCGGCGCCGACAAGTGCAATTTTTTTAAGTTCCTTTTGAACAGAACCACAGAGGGCCAGCATAGACTGTATGTCTTTTTTAGAAATAAGGACTCCAAGTGTAGTCTCGGATTTTATAATTGTATCACCAGAAGGCAGAGTAGCTTCTCCATCCTTTTCTACATAGGCAACAAGAAAGTTCAAATCGGTTTTTGTTCTGATTTCCTTTAAGGAAATGCCGTCCAGAGTACTGTTTTCAAAAACCATTATACGGGCAAGTTCTAAATCTGAATTATCAAAGGTAATTACGTTTCCGATTGCACCGTTTTCAACAGCCTTGACGATTGCTTCTGCGGCTTCAACATCGGGATGAATCATATAATTGATGCCGTACAAGGGTCTATGTTTTCCTGAAAAATCATTTGCATGTTTTTTTTCGGCTTTTGCAGTATTCAGGTAATATGCATAATTGCGGACACGGGCAATTTTAAGGACATCAGGGTAAACAGCATCTACAAGTGAACAGGTAATCATATTCACTTCATCAGATTCAGTTACGCAGACAAGGGCATCTGCTTTTGCAATTCCAAGTTCTTCCAGTGTTTCAAGATTATTTCCATCAACACAAAGAGTGGTACAGTCAAGAAGATTTGAAACATGCCTTATAGTTTCTGAATTATTGTCAATCAGAGTGACCTGATTCTTTTCATTAATCAAGAGTTTTGCAAGCTGGACTCCTGTGAATCCAGCTCCTACGATTACAATTTTCATATAATCATAGTATAACCTATTTATTGCTCTTGGGAAAGTTTAGATTTTCGATTCTTGCTGATAAAAATACCTGCAAATACAGCGGCACAAACAATTGTTCCAGCGATTGCTTCAAGAATTGCATTGAATGAAAGCATTCCAATTACAGCAAAATATCCCATTCCGCCCATTGCTTCGCTGACAGTCTTTCCTTCAAAAATAAAGAGACAGCCGATTACAAGAAGGGTGTGACAGAAGGTAGTTACAAATCCGTTGATTGCGGCGCTTAAGGTTTTTGGCATTTTTGGAATAAAGTTCAAAAGCTTCCATACAGCCCAGGCAATTACACCAGTAATCATTCTTGGCAAAACTGAACAGAGAGGATTTACAAAAACAGGGTCAAGGACACCACTTGGGCTCATTGCGGCCTGAATCAAGCTCAAAATACCAAATACAGCACCTACAAAAACACCATAAGGAAGTCCTGCAAGCATTGCAACCAGAATTACCGGAATCTGAAGAATGGAAATAGAAGCGGTTGCGCCAAGAGGGATAAGTCCAAGCTTTGTAATTCCAAGAACGATGACAAGGGCACTAAAAGCACCTGTCAAAGCCAATTTTTTATTTCGTGATAAAGTTTCGTTTGTATTCATAATTATTCTCCATAATAAGTTATATTGTTGGAGTTTTGCTACGCAAAACTCCAAATGCAGACGGTAGCAATTGAAGTTATAAAATCAACTACAGGTCTGCATTTCTACGGCACATTTTACGCCGTGCAGAACGAGTTCAGGGACAATCTGCTCAAAGAGATGATAGTCACTGAAGATTTTAGAAAATCCGCCGGTTCCGATTATCAGCGGCTTTTTTCCTTTAAAGATTTCTTTCTGATAGAGACTGCATATTTCCTTAATTGCTCCTGCATGACCGTAATACAAACCTGTCTGAATTGCTTCAATTGTATTTGCACCACCAACATGTTCAGGTCTGGCAATTTCTACAGACGGAAGCTTTGCAGTTTTTTGGGCAAGTGATTCTACAGATAATTTCAATCCGGGAAGAATGGCTCCTCCTATAAATTCTTTCTGGCTGGAAACCAGTTCGAGTGTTGTTGCGGTTCCCATATCAACAATAATCAAATCTTTGTTAGGGAAAAGATTAATTGCACCCATGGCAGCGGCAATTAAATCGGCACCGATTTCTTTTGTGTTAGAAGCTTTTAATTTCAAGCCGGTTTTAATTCCAGCCTGAATAAAGAGGGCATCCTTATCAAAATACTTTTTGCAGGCACTTGCCATAGAGTAATTTGATGAAGGAACTACACTGCAGCAGCCGATTCTGTCTATCTGCTTCCAGTCAAAATTATTTTCACGCAATACAGAACGCATGAAAATTCCGATTTCATCAGAAGAAGAATTCGGGTCGGTAGTACGGCGAAACTGCAAAACCAGTGTCTGACCGTCAAAAATTCCAAAATTTGTAGCTGAATTTCCTATATCTATAGTTAAAATCATATTCTCACCTTCACTCTGTCAATTAATTTGTTTTAATTTTGTGATTTTTGTGATTTAAAATGCGGGTTTATGTGTAGTCAGTCATAGTACCTGTCCTCCTGGGGATCAAGTCTTTTTTATTAGAAAAGAGCTTTAAGATTTTACAGAATCAGTTTCGCAGAGGATAACTGTTCCAAGAGAATATTAATGAAATTTTATATTTATGTCAAAAAGAAGTTGTGTTATAATTTTTTAAATTATGCTACAATGTACTATATTATGCTATAATACATAATTAACATATGAGGAGATGTTTATGAAAAAAGTATCATTCCTATTCATTTCATTTATTTCAATTTTATCAGGATTATTCCTACTTTTCGGGTGCAACAACGGCACAAGACCAGACAAAAACATCACAGATGATACTACTGACGAAAACAAAACGTATTTGACCATTTCAAATGTTACGGCAGAAAGAACAGTAGCTCCAAGCTTTACAAACGATACAATTACTGATTTTGTTTTTACACTCAAAGGAAAACTTGAAGGCACGGACACCGAAAAAGAACTTGGCTCATACGAGGGAATTGAAGAATTAACCTCTGCTTCAATTCCAGTAGAAACCGGCAACTGGACCTTCACACTTACAGCAGCAAAAGACGGAACAGCATTTACAGGTACAAGAGAGATGGAAATCATCTCGGGAAGTAACACTATTTCTTTTGGATTAAAATGGGATGAAGAAGCCCTTTCGGGAGAAGGAAATCTTACATATACATTCGATTTTTCTAAGGCAGCAACTAAAAATGATGTCGAACTTGTAACAGGCGAACTCGTAAAATACAATCCGACTAGTAAAGAAGAAACAGCTGTTGAAGAATACAAAGAATCTCCTCTTGATGTTGCAAACTCCAAGGTTACTTATGTATTAACAGAAGTTCCAGCAGATGTTTACCGCATAAGAATCCGCCTGTATGGAGATATAGAAAAGACACTTCCAATTCTTACCTATCCGGAACTTGCAATAATCACAGGCGGTCAAACAAGCACGGCAACACGTGAAACAAAATCTTTGAACGCTGTATATTCAATTTCCTTCTTTGAAGATTCAACCACTGAAATTACAGACAGCAGATATCCGTCAAAATATACAACACTTTCAGAAACAATTACTCTGCCAGCAAGCTATACTAAGTCAGGCTACGAGTTCAAAGGCTGGTATACAAATCCGTCTTTTGAAGGAGATGCAGTTACAAGCATTGCAAAAGGAAACACAGGCAATAAAGCTTTCTATGCAAAACTCGTGCCGGAAGGTGGATTTGTTTATGTACCAGGCGCAACAGTTACAGGTTCGGTTGGCTCTGGTGATTCAGTATCGGAAATATTTATAGAAGGCCGCACTGTTCCAATCGGTGACTTATATGTATGTGATCATGAAGTAACTCAGAAAGAATATGAAGAGTTTATGACATACTATGGTGCAGCTACGACTGGTGATGCAACCGGTCAGGGCGGAAATTCTGAACCTTACAAACCGAATGACAATGTAGGAGACGGCGATGATTTTCCTGCATATTATGTAAGCTGGTACGAGGCAATTATTTACTGTAACCTGCGCAGTGCAGCTGAAGGACTTACACCTGCATATTATTTAGCAGACGCAAACGGCAATGAATTAAAGTTAGGAGTTGATCAAAACGGAAGAAATGTTGCAGATTGGGATAACAACATTGAAACAGATACAAATGGAAAATACTTCTACAACTCAATAGAGTACTATAACGACAATCTTGATTACTTTGATCAAGGAAGCGGCGACAGTCTTGGCGGAATAAGACTTGACCTTTCTGCAAACGGCTACCGTCTTCCTACAGAAGCAGAATGGGAATACCTTGCAAGAGGAGGAGTAAACGGAACACAGTATACATATTCCGGAAGCGATACTCTTGAAAATGTAGGCTGGTATAGCAGTAACAGCGGTGATAACGGTGGCACGGATAACCCAAAAGTTCACGAAATAAGAACAAAAGCAATGAACGCATTCGGTTTATATGATATGAGCGGTAATGTATTTGAGAGATGCTGGGATTGGGGTAGAAGAACAACATCTATAACTCCAGATACACCATCTACAGGTGATTCGTTATTCCGCAACAAAATTGCACGTGGTGGTAGCTGGGCTGATGAATCAATTCATACTACTGTTTATTTTCGAAACAACGAAAATCCTAACCGCCGCTTCAGCAACCTTGGTTTCCGCGTAGTCCGAAATGCTTCATTCTATCCTTTGCTTGTAAGATTTGATGTAACAACTAACTGGCCGGAAAATACAGCTCAAATTGATTCTGTTGTAATTGATAAAGAAGGACAAACGGTTTCTCTTCCTGCTTATGATGGTACAAGAACTGGCTATACATTTAAAGGATGGTATACAAGCTCAACCCCTGGTGACTCAGATGAACCATTTGATTTTGCAAATCCAATAACCGACAATATTACTCTTTATGCTGTTTGGGAAGCTGATTTTGTACTTACAGAAAGCTTTACTTTTGAAGGCGAAGAAACCCTGTGTAAAGATGATGCAGATAGAGAATCTAAAGTATTCATAAAAGACAAAGTTATTCCAATTGGCAGCCTGTGGGTATGCGACCACGAAGTTACTCAGGGTGAATATGAACAATATTGCTGCTATACTGGTACTGCGCCTTCAGATACATACGGTAAAGGCTCTGATTATCCTGTTTATTTTGTAAGCAGGTATGATGCAATAGTTTACTGTAATTTACGAAGTGAAGCTGAAGGTTTAACTCCTTGTTATTCCCTTAATAAAAATAACGATGCTAAGACCTGGACAGGAGTTAAGACTGTTACAGAAGATGGAAAAACGAAGTATTCTTGTAGTTATGCACAAACAATTAATGATTGGGAAGAAATTACATGTGATTGGAATGCAAACGGTTATCGTCTTCCAACCAGTGCTGAATGGGAATATGCTGCAAGAGGCGCTAATCTGGATTCTACAGAACAGACAATTTATAGTGGAACAGATGGGACTAATGACGATTTGGATAATTATGCCTGGCATGCTGGAAATAGTAGCAATACAACACACCCTGTAAAAGGCAAGCTTCCTAATGCACTTAACCTTTACGATATGACAGGTAATGTTTCCGAAGTGTGCTGGGACTGGCATCCAGAAGCTATTAATACCTACAGAAGTGTTCGCAGTAGTGGTTTTTCTGAAAACTGGGAATTAAATGTAATAGGAAGTGTTAAGTCTTTCGGGCGATACAACTACATCGGCTTCCGAGTAGTTCGTAACGCTTCATTCCATCCTTTGCTTGTAACATTTGATACAACAAGTAACTATCCGGGAAACACTGCTAAACTTACTCCTGTAGTAATTAATGAAGCAGGACAAACGGCTACAGAACCGTCCTATTCAGTTACAAAGTATGGTTGCGCCTTTAAGGGTTGGTATACAAAAGCATATCCAACAGATACAGATTCGGCATTCGATTTTGCAAGTCCAATAACCGACGATATTACTCTTTATGCTGTTTGGGAAGCTGATTTTGTACTTACAGAAAGCTCTACTTTTGCAGGCGAGGAAACCTTATGTGAAGGTGATGCAGATAGAGAATCCAAAGTATTCATAAAAGACAGAGTCCTTCCAATTGGCAGACTGTGGGTAAGCAACCACGAAGTCACTCAGGGTGAGTATGAAAAATATTGCTGTTATTCTGATAATGACAATAAGCCTTCAGATACATACGGCATAGGTTCTGATTATCCTGTTTATTTCGTAAGCTGGTATGATACTATAGTTTACTGTAATTTGCGAAGTGTGGCTGAAGGTTTAACTCCTTGTTATTCACTTAATGACGAAACAGATACTAAAAAATGGACAGGAGTTAAGACTGTTACAGAAGGTGGCATAACAAAGTATTCTTGTAGTTATATCACAGCTGGCGCTTCTAATACTTGGGCTGGTATAAATTGCAATTGGAACGCAAGCGGCTATCGTCTTCCAACCGAAGCTGAATGGGAATACCTTGCAAGGGGTGCTAATCTGACTTCTACAAACCAGAAAATATATAGTGGAACAGATGATAATTTGGACAATTATGCTTGGCACACTGGAAATAGTGAAGATAAATCACACCCTGTAAATAACAAGCTTCCTAATGATTGTAACCTGTATGATATGACTGGTAATGTTGCCGAATTATGCTGGGATTGGTATTCAGAGAATATAGAGATAACTACACCAGCTACTGGAGCAACTTCCAATGCATCTAATTACAGAGTAGTTCGTGGTTCCAGTTTTTCTAATGAAGATTCTGAGCCAAAATTAAATGCTCCAGGGTGTCTTGGTCCTTATAGAGGATACAAATACATCGGTTTCCGCGTAGTCCGAAATGCTTCATTCCATCCTTTGCTTGTAACATTTGATACAACAAGTAACTATCCGGGAAACACTGCTAAAGTTGATTATGTAGTAATTGATGAAGCAGATAAAAAGGTTACAGAACCATCTTATTCAGTTAAAAAGAATGGCTACGCCTTAAAGGGTTGGTATACAACAGCAAATCCTACAGAAACAGATTCTCCGTTTAATTTTGACAGTTCAATAACAGAATCTATTACGCTTTATGCAGTCTGGTATGCTCCTACGTCTGTTGGTGATGTTCTTTTGACTGATGGTTCTATAATTTCTTATAAAGCCGGCAGAACCTTTACAGATACAGAAAAAGCAAATGCTGTTGGTGTTTTGTATGGTTTTGATGAAGAAGGTGCCCCAATGGGATGGGTTGCTAAATATCATACGGATACACATACAGGCTATGTATGGGCAACAAACGATGTAACACTCGGTGGAACAGGATTTGAGTCTATAGCTTGTACCAGAACTTCTGAGAGTAATAATGTTGATGAAGGTGTTACATTTGAAGGAGACTTAGACGGTAGCGACAACTGGAAAAAAGTTTGTGAGGCAGATACAACTGCAGAAAGTAATCCTGAAAAATATCCTGTTTTTGATTATGTAAATAAGTATGGTAAAGACCCGACCGCAGATT
>JAILQA010000234.1 GCA_024699205.1 Treponema sp.
TATTATTTTGCCTGATTTCAATCTTTGAAACTATTTTTTATTCAGTAAGTACACCATCTAAAATTAATAAAAAATATCTATATCTTTTTTCATTTGCAACCTTGGCCTGTATTTCCTATACAATTGGAACATTTGGAAAAACGCTGGAAGGTTTGTATTATGCAAATCTTATGTACAATATGGGAAGTATAATGGGCG
The DNA here is from genome assembly GCA_024699205.1 of Treponema sp. Taxonomy (GTDB): domain Bacteria; phylum Spirochaetota; class Spirochaetia; order Treponematales; family Treponemataceae; genus Treponema_D. The sequence goes on from JAILQA010000234.1 coordinate 199, forward strand.
ATATATTTTTGCTTTTTGTTATAGCCGAATTATGTCATTTCCATATTAACAAAGTTGTATCAATTCTGATTTTTTCTTATGGAGTTATAATAGTTCTTTTAGTTGCATTGTGCAGATATACTCCAATTTATTACCGCTCAATCAGCTATGCTCAATATGCAGGTGTAGCTTATTTGAAAAAGATTTACGGTCCGCTGCATATTCTGCTTTATGTTCTTTTATTCGGATTCAATTTGTTTTCTCTTTTTATTGTAATGTATTCGTTAATAAAAAATACAAAAGTTTCCATTCAAATGGCTTTGATTATAATCATTATTTTTACTATCAATACATTAAGTTATGCAGTAACCAGAATAATTCATTTTCCTCTGGATGTGCTTCCTTTTACAATTACAATTAACTGTGGAATTATGCTTTCTGTTTTGAACCGCCTGAATATGTATGATATGTCTGCAAACCTCATTAATGTTTATGAGCAGCGTTCAGATTACGGATACATTGCATTTGATACGAAAAAACGCTTTATGGGCTGTAATGATTATGCAATTAAACTTTTTCCGTCTCTGGATGGTCTTATAATAGATTCTTATGTTCCAAAAGATAATGAACGTATTCAGAATGAAATATTCCCCTGGCTGGATTCCTGGATTCAGGGAGGAAAAAAAGACCATATTTCTGTGCGTAATGGAATTACTGCTGTATGTTCAATCCGCTTTATTACTTTTAGAAAGAAAAAAATAGGTTATCTGATTGAATTGAAGGATGTTTCGAAGCAGCAGGATTATATTAACAAACTGAACGATTTTAATATTCAGCTCCAGGATGAAGTAGAAACAAAAAATGAAAAGCTGATTAAAATGCAGTCCTGTATTATTTCGGGAATGGCTTGTATGGTTGAAGGCCGTGATAACAGTACCGGTGAGCATGTTCAGAGAACCAGCGCTGCTGTTGCAATTTTTATGAAGCATTTAAAAGAATCTCCTAAATATAGTACTTTTTCGGATGAGTTCTGTAATGATGTAGTTCAGTCTGCAATTATGCATGACCTTGGAAAAATTGCCGTTGATGATGCAGTTCTAAAAAAACAGGGTAAGTTTACTAAAAAAGATTATGAAAAGATGAAGAAACATTCGGAAGAAGGAGCAATAATTGTTGCCAGAGTTCTTAAAGATGTTGATGATTCTTTATTTAAAGATATAGCTATAAATGTTGCTCATTATCACCATGAAAAATGGGATGGTTCCGGTTATCCTAAAGGTCTGAAAGGACCAGAAATACCAATTGAAGCAAGAATTATGGCATTGGCAGATGTTTTTGATGCTTTGGTAAGTAAACGTTGTTATAAAGAAGCGCTTTCTTTTGATGAAGCCTTTGGTATTATAAAGGACAGCCTTGGTTCGCATTTTGACCCTGATTTGGGAGAAATATTTATTGAATGCAGACCTCAGCTTGAAATCCTTTATATGAATGAACAGTAACAAAAAAAATGCCAGAGCGACTTGCTCCGGCATCTTTTTTCTATCTGCTTAATTTTCTGTAAACTGTTCTCTTTGGAACGCCAGCTTCTTCACCAAATTCTTTAAGCTTCCATTCTGCATATTCAGACCAGTTTCCTTCAAAGAAACGTACTTCTGAATTGTTTTCGAAAGCGAGAATGTGGGTACAGATTCTGTCTAAAAACCAGCGGTCATGACTTACAACCATTGCACATCCGGCAAAATCTTCAAGGGCTTCCTCAAGGGCACGCACAGTCTGAACATCTAAATCGTTGGTAGGTTCGTCGAATAAGAGAACGTTGCCACTTTCCTTAAGCATCATACCAAGATTAAGACGGTTTCTTTCACCACCAGAAAGCACGCTGACTTTTTTGTTCTGATCAGGGCCTGCAAAATTAAACCAGCCGCAGTAAGCGTGAGCATTTACTTCACGTACACCACCTTCAAGGGCACGGCCTTTTTCATCAACTGCACCAAGCTTTACAAGGTCACCACCGCCACCAAGAGTTTCATAAACAGTTTTATTCATATCAAGACCGCTTCTCATCTGGTCAACGTAAACAAGCTTTACTGTAGAACCAATCTTAATGCTGCCTGAATCTGGTTTTTCACCGCCTTCAAAGCCAGCAGCATCTACAATCATTTTGAACAAAGTTGTTTTACCGGCACCGTTTGGACCAACAATACCAACAATAGCACCTGCCGGGATATGAACGTTGAGGTTTTCAAAAAGTAGCTTATCACCAAAAGATTTTGTAAGATTTTCAATATCGATTACCTGGCCACCAAGTCTTGGACCTGCCGGAATTGAAATCTGAGTGTCTTTAAGCTGTTTTTTTGATTCCTGAGCCATAAGTTCATTATAGCGGGTGATGTGTTCCTTATGTTTAGCCTGACGACCTTTTGCACCCATGTGAATCCAATCCAACTCTCGCTGGATTTCTTTCTGGCGTAAAGATTCGTTTTTATTTTCAAGGGCAAGTCTCTGATTTTTCTGTTCCAGCCAGGAAGAATAGTTTCCTTTGAAAGGATAGCCTTCACCACGGTCCAGCTCCAGAATCCAGCCGGCAACATCATCGAGGAAGTAGCGGTCGTGGGTGATAGCAATTACAGTTCCTGGATAATCGTGAAGATGTTTTTCAAGCCAGGCTACAGTTTCTGCATCAAGATGGTTTGTAGGTTCGTCCAAAAGAAGAATATCCGGCTGCTGCAACAAAAGTCGGCAGAGAGCGACACGTCTGCGTTCACCGCCAGAAAGGACATCTACAACCTGGTCTGCAGGAGGGCAGCGGAGGGCATCCATAGCAAGTTCAAGATTGTTATCAAGATTCCAGGCATCCAGAGCATCAAGCTTTTCCTGAACTTCTCCCTGACGAGCACAAAGCTTGTCAAAATCAGCATCAGGATCACCAAAGGCTTCGTTTATTTTATCAAATTCTGCAAGAAGGTCTGTGATAGGTTTTACCCCTTCCTTTACAACTTCCATAACGGTTTTTCCAGGTTCAAGATAAGGCTCCTGTTCAAGGTAGCCGATTGTGTAACCTGGAGCAAGATAAGTTTCGCCGGTAAAGTCCTTATCAATTCCAGCCAGAATCTTAAACAAAGAAGATTTACCGGCACCGTTTGGACCGATTACACCGATTTTAGCTCCATAAAAATAAGAAATGCTTATATCCTTTAAAACGACTTTTGTTCCGTAAGCACGTCCTACACGGTCCATGGTATATATAATTTTTTTATCATCATAAGTTTTTGCCATATATTTCTCCCGTTATAAAAAGATTCTGTCCAGTTAGTATGTACTATGACAGTCCTGTTGCTGTGGTATTGATTATTATTTCATCAATTCCCTATATTTCTGAGCAAGTCTCTTTGACTTAACTGCTGCAAGACCGCAGTAGTTTGAAGGATGCTCAAAGAAGTTTGCAGGATTTTCTACGCCCAGCTTTTCGAGCTGTTTTGTAATGTCGGCGTATTCTTTTTCGTGGGTTTTGAGAACTTCAAAGAAAGTTTTTCCTGTCTCTTCTGCTTCAAGAGTAATTTTACGGATAACTTCGTGACCGTCGTTGTAGCCTGCTTCTCCAAGAAGAATGTAAGCTGGTTCTGCAAGAACGCCGCCTTTTACTTTTCCGCCGGCATTTTCAAGATTGCGGGCCATGCCTTCTTTGTCGGCCTGTATTCCTTTTACAACTGAGTTCATGCGGGCAACTGCCATTGTAAAGCCGCTTACATAATCTGCAATAAAGCGCTGGCTGGCAGAGTTTGTCAAATCACGCTGATGTTCAGAAATCTGATCCATATAGAAGGTAATTACGCGAGGACACATTGCTTTCCACAAAGATTTTACGTGTTCGCTGTTCCATGGATTGCGTTTCTGAGGCATTGTAGAAGAACCAACCTGAGTTGCAGCAAAGTATTCAAAAACTTCACCAATTTCAGAACGCTGAAGGTTACGCAAATCATCAGCAAGATTAGCGATAATACCAAAGGCAACGTTCATTTCCAAAAGAAGGCGGAGAACGTGTTCTGGTTCAACAAGCTGGTTAGAATATTCACTTGGTTTTAATCCCAGGAAGTCTGTATAAGTGCGTTCAAGCTCTTCTGGATCTTTTACAATCATAGATGGGCCGTTGTAAGAACCTACAGGACCTGCAAGCTTTCCTACCAGCTGATTGCTCAATTCTTCAATGCGAAGAATAGATTTACCAAGACGGGCTACAAACTCAGCAATTGACCAGCCAAAGGTAATAGGAACTGCGTGCTGTCCGTGGGTGCGTCCTACCTGAGGAGTTGCACAATCGCGTTCTGCAATATCACAAAGATAGTTTTCGAGTTTTTTTAGCTCTGGAAGAACAACCTTCTGTGTAACGTCGCGCATACGGCAGCTTAAACCTGTATCAAGAATATCTACAGAAGTTGCTCCCAGGTGAATGAGAGGCCCAATTTTTGAATCAACCTTAGTCTTCATTACATTTACAAGAGCGCGAATATTATGCTTTGTTTTTTCTTCTTCTGCATAAACTTCCTGAGGGTCAATGTTATCGGCAACTTCGTCCAATTTTTTTGCAATTTCATCGGTAAGCTTGCCGCGTAATTTTAAGTGAGCTTTTACAAGGGCTGCTTCACAACGTGCATGAGATTTTACGCTTGCTTCCTCGGAAATATATTTTGAAAGACCGGCAAAAGCATCGGCCTCCGACAGGGAGTATCTGTGATCGATACAAGAAAGATTTTCAAAAATGTTTCGTGTTTCCATTATTGTTTCCTATATATAATTTAATTAGTTGCAATTTAATTTGCCGCAGGTTCAACACCTGCTGGTGTAGGAGCCGCTGGTGTAGTTTCTGTTGCAGGAGCTGGACTTGTGGCTGCTGTTGACGTTGTCGCAGGCTGAGAAGCAGCTTCCGTACTTTGAGTAGAACTTGCAGCAACTGAGGTCGCTGTCGTTGTACTTGCTGCAGGTTTTACTGAAGCAGTCTTATAACCCATTGTAATATTTTCAATCTCTGACTTATGCCGTGATTTAAGCAAAAGTGTGTCAGAAGTGCTTCTGTAAACATATCCTGAAGAATTATAAGTTTCAAATCTAGGGTCTGTTCTGAAGGCCATATTGTAAATATAAATTGAATTAAACTCAGGAATGCCCTTGAAGATTACATAATGAGTTAATTCCAGAGGGAACTTAATTTTAAGTGTCAGAGAACCGTCTGCTTCGCGTGCCCAGTTTATATCCTGAGCGCAAGTCCAGGCCCAGATAAACTGATTGCTTTCGTTTCTGATAATTTTAAAGTGTGGATAATACCAGTTATCATAAGCAATCAGAGGATAGAGGTTTGCCAGAGTACGCAAATCAAAAGAAGAACTTTCGGAAATATATGAAGTAATAATTACGCGTCCGGCTCTTATGTAAGTATCGTTATTGCGGATTTCACCAAAACGCAGGATAGCAATGCCGACTTCAACTGCCTGTGTTACAGAAAGGAAGGTGTCATTTTCTGAAATTGTAAGAATATTGTTTTCAAACTTGCAGGCAGAGGTAATTTTTTCTATGCATTGTTCCATGATTGGGCTCAGAATCTTTGCATAATCTGTATTCATTGAATATAAATCAATGTAGGTCTGGATTATTCCTGTTACCTGTGAAATTGCAGCATTCTGAATATCTGCATCTACGGCTCTTTGTAAAATCTTTATTACATCAGCTTTTGTAGGATAAATGCACAACTGGAAGGCAAGATTGTGAACTGTAAAAATATCAAGCGAATCAGAATAAACAGCCTTTGCAATATTACTTGAATCGGCTTTAAGCTTCTGTTCGAGTATATTATTCATATTCACAAGATTGTTAAAGTATGGAGCAGAAAGGTATGTTCTCTGTTCGCTGCGTTTAAAGGCTTGTGGAATATCATCAATAGCCTGCTGGTATTTTGCGTTTTCAGACATTGCAGCAACATAAGAAACAACAGCCTGTTCTGAGTAAGAATTATCTGATAAAGACGCTTTGAAAGAAGAAATAAGATTGCTCTTTAGATTATTGATTACATTAAGATAATTGATTCCTTCTGCAGATGCCAGCTGGGTCAAATCATCAAAGGTAAATTTCTTTTCTTCGTTGTGAATTGAATAATTTGCCATACTTGCCCGGTGATTAAATACAATGTAACCGTCTTCAATCTGGTCTGTTGAAAAATCCCAAATCTGTTTTTTATTTGACAACAGAACTTTTTTGCCTTCGTCCTTTTGAACCTTCATTGTATAAGCAAAATTGTAGGGAAGGTAAAAGTTCTGAACGGAGCGAGGTAAATCAGCATAAACAACAAGAGGTGAATCTTCCTTGAGTTCGTTGAGTGTAAAATAAAGATTTATATTTTGAGTAAAGGAAACCTTAAGTTCTTTTTCTGATTTTTCCCAGGATTTTAATTCGGCAACAGTTTTTTCGTTCTGTCCGGAAAAGATAATATAAGGTGGAGTCTGTTCATCAAAATAAAAGTTTGCACCATTATATGAAACAAGCATTTTATTTTTGAGAGTAAAGTCTGGTTTTTCCTTTTCGGTATTGTCTACAGTTTTTTGTAAATCATGTGAATCAGAAGATGATTTTTTTTCATAATTTGCTTCTGATTTTGTAAAAGTCACTTGGAGATTTCCGATTTTTTCAATAATATTGGAATCTGTTCTAAATTGAAG
>JAILQA010000253.1 GCA_024699205.1 Treponema sp.
TACAGGGGCAAAAACGCGGAACTTTTTATGTAGCTGTAGAAGTTGACAATAACTCATACAAAAAAGATGACGATATAAGCATATATACAAAGCTTATGTTTACAAAACTGATTTCTGTATTATAATCAACAATAGCTCTACAAAAGGAATAAATTATGAAAAAGCTTACACTTACCTGGAAAAAAATTATAAGTACAATCCTTGGTTTTCTTGGAATCGGGACTTTAGTTTCATGCTATGGAATGCCTTTGGGCTACTCTAGCGTATATATCTCTGGAAGTGTTAACGGTGACATAGATGGAGACCCGGATACTCCAGACAAACCAATCCCAGATATTGAAATCCGCGTTAATGATGAATATCAAGGTACAACAAATATTGAAGGAAAATTCTTCTTTTGTTTAGATTATGAAGGAGTATATAAAGTATCATTCGTAGATGTAGATGATGAAAAAAACGGCAGCTTTAAGACAAAAAAAATTCCTCCTTTAGATACTACTGGAAAAAGTGATATTGATTTAGGTCCTATTACCCTCGAGAAAAAATAAAAATACAAAGAATACAAAAGAACAAAAGAATAAAAAAGACTTCCAAAACTATTTGTTTCGTGCTAGTATTACAAAAATTAGTTTTTGGAGTTGTACAATGCTGACTGGTCGTCATTTAATTCAACCGGATGATTTATCTGTTTCAGAAATTAATGAGATTTGTTCTTTGGCAGAGCAGATTATCGTTGATCCTAAATCTTTTCAAGATGTGTGTCGCGGGAAAATTCTCGCGACACTTTTTTTTGAGCCTAGCACCAGAACAAGGCTTAGTTTTGAAGCGGCAATGCTCCGACTTGGTGGTTCTGTAGAAGGTTTTTCAGATGCAGACAATACATCATCAGTAAAAGGCGAAACCCTTGCAGATACAATCCGCGTAGTTTCTTCTTATGCAGATATAATTGCCATGCGTTCACCAAAAGAAGGAGCGGCTCTCCTTGCAAGCAAATATTCAGCCTGCCCTATTATAAATGCTGGTGATGGCGGACACTTTCATCCGACACAAACCCTTACCGATTTAGTTACAATCAGACAACTGCTGGGTGGCTTGGAAAATCATACAGTAGGTTTCTGCGGCGACTTGAAGTTTGGACGTACAGTTCATTCACTTGCAGAAGCATTAAGACATTTCAAAGGAAACAAGTTCATTTTCATCAGTCCAAAAGAGCTTTCGGTACCTGATTATCTTATTACAAATATTCTTGAGCCAGCTGGAATTGAATATAAAATTGTAGAAAGCCTTGATGAAGTAATCGGCGAAATGGATATTCTTTACATGACCCGAGTTCAAAAGGAAAGATTCTTTAATGAACAGGATTATATCCGCTTAAAGGACAGCTACATTCTGGACAGCGAAAAAATGAAAATGGCCCGCAAAAACATGATTGTTCTTCATCCTCTTCCACGCGTAAACGAAATCACACCAGAAGTAGACAATGACCCAAGAGCTGCCTACTTTAAACAGGTTAAATACGGAATGTACGCCCGTATGGCACTTATAGCAAAATTGACAGGAGCATTATAATGTTGAACGTAAATACAATTAAAAATGGACTTGTAATTGACCATATAAGAGCAGGAGCCGGCTGGCAGATTTATCAGTGGCTGGGATTAAATAAAGCACCCTTCACTTCCTGCCTTATTCAGAATGTTCCTTCAGAAAAATCAGGTAAAAAGGATATCATCAAAATTGATAACATAATCAACATAGATTATTCAGTACTTGGCTTTATTGATCCGGATATCTGTGTAAACGTAATTGAAAACGAGCAGATTGTGCGAAAAATCACAATGGAACTGCCTTCAAAGGTTCAGGGGGTTTTCAATTGCAAAAATCCACGCTGCATTACTCAGACCGAACATTATGTAAAACCGACCTTTATTCTTGCTGACAAAAAGAAAGGACTTTATAAATGCGAATATTGTGACACTCTTTATCTGGCAGGAACAGGAACCAGTTCGGCAAGCTCATCAAGCACAAGTACAGTTTCAGGGGGAAATTAATAGTGGCAAAAATCACCTTAATTTACAACGCTCAACTTTTGGACGAAAATACGGACGGTCCGGGAGCAATTCTTATAGAAGATAAACAGATTCGCTCAATCTTTCAGGGGTATTTTACCTCGCTGGAAACAGTTACTGACTTTGCCCGCTCAGTTTTAAAAGAGGATGGCTACAGTCCTTCGGAAAAGATTGAGTTTTATAATGCACAAGGACTCACCGTAACTCCAGCCTTTATAGACATGCATGTTCATCTTCGTTATCCGGGACAAACACAAAAAGAAGATTTAGAAAGCGGATTAAAAGCCGCAATTGCAGGTGGAGTTGGAACCGTGGTTGCAATGCCAAATACAAAACCGGTAGTTTCTTCTTATGAAATGGCTTTGCAGATTGAAAAAGAAGCGGCTGCTTTGGGACTGGCACATGTTTTTCAGACCGTAAGTCTTACCAGGGATTTTGGCGGAGAAGATACATCTCACCTTGATAAGATTGAACGGGCTAACATTCCGGTGATTACTGAAGATGGAAAAGATGTGCTTTCTTCTGCCTTGATGCTGGAAGCAATGACTAAGGCCGCAAAAAAAGGAATTATTGTAAGCTGCCACAGTGAAGACATGACTCTGGGAATGATGGCTTTTCCTTATCGTCAGAATGCCCTTAAAATTATGAAGGAAAACGGACTTTCTGCCTGGGGAGCTGGTGATATCACAAATATTGACAAAAAGGCTATTTCAAAGATTGATAAAGATCTTACTAGAGCGAATAATTATCTTGCTATGGCTGAAGACGTTGCAACTGTAAGAAACATAATGCTTGCTCGTCAGGCTGATTGTCATGTTCATATTGCACATGTAAGTACAAAAAAATCCATTGATGCTGTCAGGGAAGGAAAAAAACTTGCAGAAAATCTTTTTAAAAAACACAATGAAAACAACAAAAGCAAAAACTGCAATTTTACTGTTACCTGTGAAGTAACTCCTCATCATCTTGCCCTGGCTGGTACAGAAGAACCAATGATTCGCGCACTGGTAAATCCTCCTCTTCGCCCAGAATCAGACAGACTTGCTTTAATCGAAGCCCTGCGAGACGGAACAGCAGACGTTATTTCTACGGATCATGCACCTCACACTATGGATGATAAAGCTGCCGGTTCTCCTGGTTTTACAGGAATTGAAACTTCCTACGCTGTTTGCAACACTGTTTTAGTAAAGCAAAATGACCTTCATCCAAGAAGATTAAGTCAGCTGATGTCTGCTAATCCTGCCCGCATACTGGGTCTTAACAAAGGACTTTTAAAGCCTGGTTATGATGCTGATTTGACCCTGCTTAATCCAGATGAAGAATGGACAGTTTGCGCAAAAGACTTTTTCAGCAAAGGAAAAGCAACTCCTTTTGAAGGAAAAAGGCTGACTGGAAAAGTCCACACCGTTTTTATTGACGGAAAAATGGTGTTTGAGCGATAAGAGGCTTTTATAGCGGTGAGTTGATTTGTTGCGGTGAGTTGCTATATCGCGACAAATTGCTTTATCGCGGTGAGTTGATTTGTTGCAGTGAATTGCTTTATCGCGGCAAAAAAATTATTTATACAGCAAAAAGATTGTCGGGACTTTCCCCAATTCCGGCAATTTTTCTTTTTTCCACTGCTCTACTGTGCGGGTTTTAATATATTCCTCGGCACAAGTGATTCCAGAAGCAATACAAAGCTTTGTTTGAGGACGCAGACTGTGAAGAATAGTTTCTATCATCTTTGCGTTTCGGTAGGGAGTTTCTATAAAAAGCTGAGTCTGATCTTCGTTATAAATCTTATTTTCAAGTTTTTTTAAGGCCTTAACACGCTGAGAATTTTCTACAGGAAGATATCCGTTGAAAGCAAAAGACTGTCCGTTGAAGCCACTTGCCATAACCGACATAATGATTGAAGAAGGACCAACCAGAGGAATTACACGCAGTTTTTTTGACTGGGCGATTGCGACAACATCAGCCCCAGGATCTGCAATTGCCGGACACCCTGCTTCCGAAATAATACCAAGTGGCTGACCATTTTGAAGAGGCTCCAGATATTGTCCGATAATCTTGCGGTCAGTGTGACGATTGAGTTCATAAAAAGTTAGCTCATCGATATCAATGCTCTTTTCAACCTTTTTTAAGAAACGTCGGGCCGATCGGATATTTTCTACAATAAAATGTTTGATATTTACAATTATATCATGATTATAAGACGGTAAAACCTGATTGATTTCTGTTTCCCCAAGAGTAACGGGAATTAAATATAATGCTGCTTCCATAATCCTTCCATATTTTCCCATACATATGATGTCATAATTTTTTGCCGGGATTATTCATTATTCTACACTTTTTTGGCAATAAAGTCTTGACATATTCGACAAAAACCTATAAATTATAACTCACTTAATGGAGCGATACCAAAGCGGTCGTACTGGGGCGGTCTTGAAAACCGTTGTAGCGCAAGTTACCGGGGGTTCGAATCCCTCTCGCTCCGTCCGCTGGAGGTGTGGTAGAGCGGTAATACAACGGATTGCTAATCCGTCGGTTCCGAAAGGGCCGGGCAGGTTCAACTCCTGTCGCCTCCGATCTAAACACCTAGTTAAGCCAGTGTTTGAGTATGAGATTGTAGCTCAGCTGGATTAGAGCACCACCCTGCGGAGGTGGGGGTCGCACGTTCGAATCGTGTCAGTCTCAAAATGAGGTTCATCACTTGATGAACCTTTTTTTATGCCCAATTCTATATATTATATAGATTTAGGTGTATTTCGTTATAACTTTTAGCTTCCTAACCTGCTGGAAAAGGTGCTAAAACCGGGGAAAAAACGGTTAAGTTTTCAGAAACGATTTCAGAAAAACTTTCAGAAAGCTTTTCAACCGCTTTTCTTCGATGTCTGTCTGTTATGGCTTAATAATAATCCCGCTTCCGCTTTCCCGTTGGTTAATATTTCTTAACCTTTTGGAAAGATTGATTTTTATTTGATTTTTGTCGAAAATATCTATATAATGATTATTAACTTAATAGCCATTAAATTAACAACCATTACAAAGGATATTGCAGAATGGAAAAGTTTTATGACAGAATAAACGAACTTGAAGCCCTTTCACAAATCGAAAAGCAGTCAAAAAAGACAGCCTGCTTTACAGTTCTCACCGGTCGCAGACGTATCGGAAAAACTCAACTTCTCAAACAGTTCATCAGCGACAAAAAAAGCGCATACCTCTTTACATCACGCAGCGCAGAAAAATCACTGTGCGAGCAATGGCAGAAAAATCTGGAAGAAAGCATTGGCTTAAAAATTTTTGGTAAAGTTGAAAATCTCTCAGACTTGTTTGAACAGATAATGTCCTATTCGCAAACAAATCATTTCACACTAGTAATCGACGAATTCCAGGATATCGAATATGTAAATAAATCTTTTTTCAGTCAGATGCAGAATATCTGGGACAGTCAGAAGTCTCTTTCAAAAATTAATCTCATAGTCTGTGGTTCAATCTACTCACTAATGACTAAAATCTTCAAAGACGAAAAAGAGCCTCTCTTTGGACGTTCAACACACAACATCCATCTCAAACCCTTTACACCATCGGTTGTAAAAACAATCCTGCAGGACTTCAATCCAAAATACAAGCCGGAAGATCTACTCTGTCTTTATATGCTCAGCGGTGGAGTAGCAAAATATATCTTTTTGTTAATGAACGCCGGAGCAAGCACAAAAGCAAAAATGATAGATTCAGTCTGCAATATGGCTTCTCCATTTTTAGCAGATGGACGCGATATACTCATAAGTGAAATAGGCAAAGACTACGGAATTTATTTTTCAATTCTCCAGGCAATCTCAAGAGGTCTCACAACCCAAAGTGAAATAGATTCTGTAATCCAGAAAAATACAGGAGCATATTTACAGAACTTGCAGAAGGTATTTGGAATCACAGAACAAATCCGACCTTTGCTTTCAAAGTCAGAAAGCCGTAATACACGCTGGCAGATTGTAGATGAATACATGCTCTTTTATTTCAGATTCATTTATTCACATCAGGATTTAATTGAACTTGGAAATTACGATATGCTCAAAGAATTTATTCTCCGCGA
>JAILQA010000256.1 GCA_024699205.1 Treponema sp.
CACCGTCCCTCTTGGAACGGTGTTAAATAACTACTGAGCCGGCAGGATTCGAACCTGCGGAATGCGGGCACCAAAAGCCCGTGTCTTACCACTTGACGACGGCTCAATTTTTAATATATGTATTAGTCGGCTTCTCCACCAACCTCAACATGACCAGCTTCATACTCTGCGAGAATCTTGTCCTGCAGTTCAGCTCTAAATTCTGGGCTGATTGGGTGTGCTACATCCTTATACTCACCATTTGCAGTCTTTCGGCTTGGCATTGCGATGAACAATCCGCTTTTTCCTTCAATAATTTTTACATTATGAACAACAAAGCAGTTGTCAAAAGTAACAGTAACATAGGCACGTAATTTACCTTCGTCTTCAACTTTTCTAATTCTAAGTTCAGTAATCTGCATAAGCAAGACCTCCGCTAATTTTTTTTCACACAAACTATAAAGTCTGCACTAACAAACAGTTCCAAGATTCACAAAGCAAATTACTAATATTCATTGCTTGCTGCTCTAAAGTAAATACACCAAAAACTGTCGAACCAGAACCTGACATATCACAGTAGTCTGCTCCAGCATCTTTTAATGCATTCAACGCACTTTTTATTTCATCATACTTGCTGCATAAGGCACAAGTAAAAGTGTTTATAAATACCCATTCTTCTGGTTTACGCCGGTAAATTGCTTCAAGCTCACCAAAAGCCGGATATTTTACTTTATTTTCCCTTTGCAAAAAAGAATCAACAAGACTATAAGCGTCTTTAGTTGAACTGCTAACACCAGGAAAAATCAGCAACAAAAATAAATCATTTCTGGAATCAATCATTTTTACACATTCTCCTCTTCCAGCAACCAGGGCACAGCCCTTTCCTTCGGAATTGCAATGCATAAAAAAGAAAACATCACTTCCCGTTTTTTCTGCGATTAAATCACGTTGTAAATCAGAAAGTTCCAGATTACAAATGTTTTCAAGCACCCTGACAAGAGCGGCCGCATCTGCCGACCCTCCGCCTAATCCACCGCCACTCGGTATTCCTTTATTTATCTTAACAATAACACCTGGAACATCAAAATTAACGACTTCACAAAATGCCTTATATGCCAATGTCAATGTGTTTTCCACCGGAAGATTCATCGAATCACAAAGCACAGTACATTTTTTTTCATCCTGTACTGTCACAATCAGTTCATCATATAAACTAATTGTCTGGAAAACGCTCTCAATATCATGAAAACCATCTGCTCTTTTAGGCAAAACCCTTAAATTAAAGTTAACCTTTGCATATGCCCTTTCATGGTATTCTCGTAACATCAGTAATATTATTATACTATTTTTTTATTCTCTGTCAACGTGAAAAAAGCATCAAAAAAAAACTAAAAACTAGTTGACTATAATATGACAATAAAATATCTTCTATGGTGTAAAAAATGTGTGGACAAGTAGTCCTAGTAAGGTATGGAGATTTTTTATGTCAGCAGAAGAATTCTCTTTAGAAGATTCAACATTCAGCCTTTCTTTTTCTTATGATGATGATTTTGACAATTACGACAAAGATTTCGATGATGATTTTGACGATCAGGAAGATGATGAAGTTTTAGACGAACTCGACGACGACGTTGAACTGTTCGACGATGTATTCAAAGAAGAAGAATACATTGACGAACCTTATGACGACGTTGAAGCAGAAGATGGCTATAACTTAAAAGGCAGCAGCGTTGATTCTCTTTTTGAAGAAGACGGTTCTGCCTTTTAATTTCAGCTCACCAGCCTCAAACAATCTAATTTTTATAGTCTATTACAGTTCCCGCATGCCATAATTTTTCAAGATCATAAAATGCGCGGGCCTGTTCTGACATAAGATGAATTACAATTGAACCCAAATCAATCAGATTCCAGTCATCTCCGTCTGGACTCTTTTTATTTGTTAAATGCACTTCCAGATCATTCTGTTTAATGTAATCCTTAACCTGTTTGTAAAGTCCCTGCCAGTGAGTAGAACTATTAACAGTTACAATTATAAAATAATCTGTCCAGGAATTTAACTGGCTTATATCCAGAACGACAACATCATTTCCCTTGCCGTCCTCCATTAATTTAGCAATTTCTTTTGCCTTTTCTTCCATTGTTTTCATTCTAGTAAGATGCTCCTTCAATAACATAACGACCATTAAAATCTCTTCCGAGAATAATGGTAAAATCGACCTGAGCTTCGCTGGAAGCTCTCACAGAACCATTTTCTGCATCAGGCTCTTTGATATTTGTACAATGAATCAATTCACCTACCGTACGAGCGGCCAATTCATTTCCAATATGATCTATAATAACAGTTTCCGCATAATCGTTTGATTCTGCATTTACAGCGGCCAGAACATTATAACTAGCATCCTGATACAATGTTGCCGTTCTTCTTGCAAGACCTTGTGTAGTAGTACCGTTTTGTATTTCCAGTACATAAACACGACTATACGAAACTCCGTCACTTGACATAATCATGCTTGTAGTCTGCTGAACTGCTTCCTTAATAAACTCTCCGTTATTTAATGGGAATAATAACTGCTGTCCGTCAACATTACGCAAAGACCCTGTAATAGTCTGTTTGATTATTGAT
>JAILQA010000270.1 GCA_024699205.1 Treponema sp.
CAAGACAAAGCATCAAAAGGAACTGAACAGAAATATTGTCACCACCGAGAATTGCAGAGAAAGCGCGTGAAGTAAGAGCAGCACCAGTAGCACCAGAGTTCCATACGTCCCCTCCTGCGAGAACGATAGAAAGACCTATCATTGTACAGATGATAAGTGTATCAATTACAGTACCTGTCATGTTTACAAGCCCCTGTTCTACAGGTTCCTGAGTCTGAACAGCTGCAGCAGCGATAGGTGCAGAACCAAGACCTGCTTCGTTAGAGAAGATACCGCGAGCAATACCTTTCTGCATAGCCATACGGATGATTGTTCCGGCAGCAGCACCGGCGATAGCTTTGACACCAGTATCAGCACCAAATGCTCCCTTGAAAATCAAAGCAAAAGCAGCTGGAACACGAGTAGCATTCATGATGATTACAGAAACACCAAGGAATACATAGATTACAGCCATTACAGGAACAACCTTTTCTGCAACTTTAGAGATTCTCTTCAATCCACCAATTACAACAAGTGCAGTTGCAATTGTAATTACAGCACCACCGATTACAGTAGCCCATGTATAATCATTTCCAAAGAGAGAGAAAGCAATGTGAGATTTGTTTGCATCAAAAGCATTCTGAATAGCACCACAAATACCGTTTACCTGAGTAAATGTACCAATACCAAAAAGACCTACGAGAGTTCCGAAAATAGCAAAGAGAATTGCAAGCCATTTCCAGTTTTTACCCATACCCTTTTCAATTACATAGAAAGGTCCACCAAGAACGTGACCGTCTTCCTTAACTTCACGGTACTTAATAGAAAGCATACATTCAGCATACTTTGTTGCAGTACCAAGAAGAGCAGCAATCCACATCCAGAAAAGTGCACCAGGACCACCGGCAAGAATAGCTGTAGCAACACCTACAATGTTACCAGTACCAATTGTTGCAGAAAGGGCTGTACAAAGTGCAGAGAAACCAGAAAGTTCTCCTTTTCCTTCGTTTTCTTTGAAGATGCTCTTAAAAGCACGTCCAAGCTTTGTAAACTGAATACCGCGAGTTGCAATTGTCATTACGATACCAGTAACAAGAATAAGGGCAATTGTAGGGATTCCCCATACAATGTCGTCAATAGTGTTAAGGATTTGTTCAAACATGATTTTTGTTTATCCTTTAAAAAAATTAAGAGCTGGAACTTTTAGTTGCCAGCTCTCCAAAGAGTAAACAGACCGTCTTTAAATGACTCCGTCCTTTATGCCTGAGATATCAGAAACATGTTACACAGTGTGCACTCTAGTTTCCTAACCCTTCGGCGTCCTGCGGGAATGCAGGAACTCTCCAGAGAATCATTTCATACAAAACACGTTGCAGAAATAACATTTTAATAATATCTTATGACAGATTTAGGGTCAATAGTCTTTTGATAATATTAGTTTTCTAGAATTTCATCTAAAGTAATTCGTACAGGATTAATATATTCTCCAGTTTTTGTATCATACCATTCATAATGTATATCGGTTAAATTCCACCATTCGAGTAAGAAGATTTTTGTACCACATGCATATGGAAAGCCTGTATAATTATGTGCAAGAGTTTGTGGCAATAAATCAATTTTCTGAGATTCTTCATTAAACAAACCAAATTTTAAATCTTTTCCATCTTCTTGAAGACATATATAATATGTTTTGCCTTCAATATTAATTCCTTCATATAGATTGTATTTAGCAGATGTTACATCATCAATGTTGATACGCGAAAATACATGGGTATTAATATCATATTTTAGCATGGAAGGATACATGGAATTTATATCACCGTATAAATCATGAGCATGCAAATATAAAAACTTGTCATCCATATAATTTATGTGATAACTATGCTTTTGATCATTTTCCCATTCTTCTACTATTTCAGTTTCTTCAAAACTTCCATCCTGCATAAACTTAGCAAAATAACTCTTGTTTTCTTTTTTGTAACAAGTAAAGAAAGCACCCTTAGCATCACATTTAAAATCATCAATAGTACCATCTGCAAATATATTCCAGGTATTTTCTATTAAGCCTTTATCTGTATTAAAACAGTACACTTTTTTATAAGTTTTTTTTAATTCTTCATCATGTTGATATTCTTCCAATATAAGCGAATTAGTATTTGAATTATCACATATAAAATGCGAAGGAACTTCATGCTCATAGCTAGTTATTTCGCCAGTAGTAGCATCAAGTTTTGTTGCAATTCCATTGTTTCCGCTTATCCACCAGTTATTGCCAACCTGTATCATCTGAAAATTATTCCAGCCTAAAGCACCTTCAGCAAAAGCCCAGTCGTATACAGTTTCTGTTTCCGCATCAAAAACAACAAGTATATTTCCAATCTGCCAGACTCTTGAGTACCATTGTTCTACACCAAAAAGATTATGATTTTCACATAATTGAGAGGCTACAACTATAGGATATTTTAGGTGTGCAAATGGTTTCATTTTTGTTTTAGAGGTTATTCGTGTATCTGTTTTATCTCTCCAAAATACAATTGATCCATCAGGAGAATCAAAAAAATGACTACAACTTGTGATAAAAAATGAAAGTATTATAACTAAAGGTAAAATAAGATTCTTTCTCATGCATGAATGAGGCTAACATAGTTCTCTCTAATTGTAAACAAAGAAGAAGAGTAACTTAGGTTATTTTTTCTTAACTATGGTTAGGACCTGCAAAAAAGCTGATAAAAAAAGACGGGCTGTCCGCGCATTTGTCGGACAGCCCTATATATATAAACGCCCCGGAGCTTTGCTACGACAGAGCGATAAAAAAAAGAACTTCGCTAGGAAGTTCTTTTTGGACAGAGGTGTGGATAGGAGTCGAACCTACCAATGATGGTTTTGCAGACCAGCCCCTTACCGCTTGGGTACCACATCAAAAAAATGTATGGTTATAATATAGAAGATAAAGACTTTTGATAATATTAGTTTTCTAGAATTTCATCTAAAGTAATTCGTACAGGATTAATATATTCTCCAGTTTTTGTATCATACCATTCATAATGTATATCGGTTAAATTCCA
>JAILQA010000300.1 GCA_024699205.1 Treponema sp.
CCGCTCTGGCAGAGTTGAGTTTACTTCAATTCTTGATAAAGAAGCTTTAGATGCAGTCCAGTTTTTTGCTAAGAACGAAGGTATTCTTTTTGCCCTGGAATCGGCACACGCAGGAGCAGCGGCTATTAAAATTGCACGTGAGATTCCAAAAGATCAGGCAATTATCATAAATATGAGTGGTCGTGGTGATAAGGATGTCTTTATCACAAGTCCAGTTTTCCGCCCAAAAGAATGGCTGGAGTTTTTACATTCAGAGATTGAAAGACTGGAAGGCGGAAAAGACGTTCATTTTGCAAAATAGTTGAAAACACACAACTTCTGTTTACAGAGGTCGCGCCATGAAAAAACAAAAGAAGAGGAAATTAAAATGAAAAAAATAAAATTGATGAGTCATTTAGTTGCAGGTTATCCTACAAATGAGCTGGCATTGACTGCAGCAAGGGCACTTGTTAAAGGCGGAGCAGATATTCTGGAAATACAACTGCCATTTTCAGATCCAAGTGCAGATGGACCAGCAATTCAAACTGCATGTACAAAAGTTCTTGAACGAGCTTATAAAACAGCCGACGGTCTTAATTTTATTGAACAGATTCATAAAGAGTTCCCGGATGTTACAATTTATTTAATGAGCTACGGTTCTCTTGTTTATACACCAGGTGTAGAAGCCTTTTGTGAAAGAGCTGCTAAAGCTGGTGTAAAAGGAATGATTATTCCGGATTTACCATTTGATTACGACGAAGGTTTAACTGAAGCCTGCAAAAAAAATGGAATGATTAATATTCCAGTTGCCGCACCTAGTATGAGCCAAGAACGTCTGTATAAACTTGCACATGCTGGATTTCCTTTTATTTATGCAGCCTTAAGAACAGGTATTACGGGAACCAATACCACGATAGATGACAATACTCTTATTTTTTTGAATAAAGTAAGTGCCGGTGGTTCTAAGGTTTATGGCGGCTTTGGTATTTCAACCGGGGAACAGGCAAAGGCTCTGGCTGACTCGGTTGAAGCAATTGTTGCAGGTTCAGTTTTTGTAAGAATCATCACGGAAAACCAAAATGATAAAGAAAAACTTTCTATAGCCGTTGAAGCTAAAGTCAAGGAACTTATATACTAAAAAACTTTGAAAATAATTTCCCGATAATTACTTAAACTTCACTGCAGTTCCATAAGCGACGACTTCTGCTGCTCCCTGCATTACAGCAGAAGAACCGTAACGAACTCCTACAACTGCATCTGCACCAAGAGCTGTTGCTTCATCAACCATGCGTTTAGTAGCAATTTGGCGGGCTTCGTTTAACATTTCTGTGTAACCGGCAATTTCACCACCAACCAGAGTTTTAAGCGAGGCCATAAAATCACGGCCAAAGTTTTTTGATTGAACAATTGTTCCCTTCACCATTCCCAGAACTTCAAAGTTTTTTCCTGGAATAGAATCAATACTTACGAGTAACATATCATACCTCCTAATATTTTCTGGCTTCATATTCTTCACCTTTATTTATTTCACGAAGCCTTAAAATCAAAACACAAACGATTCCAATCACTATTGTCAAAAGTATAATGACTGGAATAATCATTGGTAAAAGAGGAGCAGACTTTGCAATAATTGTAGAAATTAGTATTCCTGCGAACAAAAGCATTAATATGCAGAAAATTACTGCTGCAAGGATTGCTCCCTTTTTCTTTTTTTTCATGATATCTTCTTTTTCTATATCTTTAAAATGAGTTCCTTCTTTTTCCATTTTATCCATCTCCATCAGATAAAAAGAAGCATCGAGCGATTTCAAATCACAATTTTCATCTTTAAGGCGCTGGCAAAGCTCTTTCATAAGGTGGACATTTTCTTCTTCCTTTCCAAGCCTTTCAAGCTGGGCATTCATACTCTGTTCAAAGGAAATTCTACCCTTTTGCAAAAGTCGGATTTCTTCAATTGGAACCGAAAGCTTACGAAGCAGCTTTATTTTTTCCAGAACCTTTACATCTGCCAGTGAATATTCGCGGTAATCATTCTGAGGATTCCTTTCTGGACACAAAAGCCCCTGGTCTTCATAAAAGCGAATGTTCTTTTTTGTAATCCCAACTAATTCTTCTACCTGATAAATCTTCATATTATTATTTTATCACACTTTTCACCAATTTATACTGAAAGGCTTTCTTGCTTATCAGACAGCTTTTTCCAAATCACAATCGCAATACAAACAAAGGCAGCTGCGAAAACATAAACCAAAAATTCAATAAGAACTACATTTACCTTTTTCAGGGCAAGCACTGCAGCAACCGCATCAACCAGCAGATGCAAAATAATTGCCAGCGGATACAAATATAATTTATCTTTATTCTTAGCTGCAAACCAAACCAAAACAGATAAAGAAATATGTATTGCTATAGCCGGGATGCGCTCAATTATTCCTAAAAGAGGATAAAAAGGATTTGCAGTCTGCGAAGGTAAAACAAGGTTTGTAACCGCAGATGATACAAGCAGATAAAAGGCTTCAAAACCTCCGTGACCGGCTCCATACATAAGGGCTGTTCCATCATCATCCTTAGCTTTTTTTAAGATAGTTTTAAAGGCAAGGAAGCGGCCAGTCTCTTCGAACAAGCCTGCCATAAAACCACCGTAAAGCCCGTACAAAAGAGGTTTTGCCATAAGAGCCTCTGCACGTCCGCCTCCAAGAATGATTGTGTGACAAAGGCCTTCAAGTACAAGCGCAAAAAGAAGAAAAGTTCCGCAACCGACAAAGAAGGGCAGTTTTTTTCCTTCAACTCGTTTTCGAATAAAAAGAAATAATCCTGCTGGAATTATCAAGGCTATCAAAAGCAAGATTCCATTTGCAACAAGGCTTAATGCCGGAACTGATTGTAATGTCATACACCTACCTCCTGTGTTTCTGCCCTTATGTTAAGGCTTCCACAAGGTGGAAGGTCAAGAAAAAATTTTCAAAATTTTCTAATATTTTTATTATTTTTGAATTTTTTTTATGTATTTTTTGTATAATGCTTCTAGACAGCTTACATTAAAACTTAATGAGGATATAAAAATGATAAAAGCCGTTATTTTTGACATGTTTGAAACATTGGTCACCCTCTTTACGGGAAAAACTTATTTTAGTGAAGATATTGCACAAGACCTTGGAATCCCTCTGGAAGATTTTAGAAGAGAATGGCATGCTACAGAAAAAGACCGTACTCTTGGAAGACTGACAATGGAAGAAGGCGTTTCTATTGCATTAAAAAAACTCGACATATATTCAGAAGAAAATGTTAATCTTATTTGTCAAAAACGACTGGAAGCTTTGGAAGACACTTTTTCTGCAATTCCTGAAGAATCTATTATACTGTTAAAAACCTTGCATCAGAAAGGAATAAAAACCGGTCTCATTACTAATACTTTTTCGGACGAACGAGCTCTTATTCGTTCCAGTCCCCTTTATCCTCTTTTTGACATTGCACTTATTTCTTACGAACAGGGACTTTCCAAACCTGACCATGCTCTTTATAACAAAATTATTGAGCTTATGAATGTCCGCCCAGAAGAATGTCTTTACATTGGTGACGGCGGTTCCCGAGAGCTTTATGCTGCCCGCGAAATTGGTATGAATGCCCTGCAATGTACATGGTTTCATCATCTAGCCTTTGAACCTCATATTCCTTGTCCTCCGCTTGATGATTTTCCTCAGGTCAAGCAACAAATGGATGTATTAAGATATATTGATAATTTTCAAAATAAACCTACAATGAGAACTATAACAAATAAAGAATTACAAAGCCTTTATTACGGTGCTTATTTTTTCGAAGAGCTGGAAGATGGCTGGCTGCAGGCTTTCCAATATTCAAAAGAACAGATGGAATATTTTAAAACTGCCTCTGATTTCTGGTATGACCGTTGCATGGCTTCCACTGCAAAAACTTTAGAATTACAGACAGAAGCTACATTCATTTCTTTTGAATACAAGTTTTTGTGGAAAGGTTCTGAAGATTCCTTTGAAATGGCAATTGATGGACAAATTACAGATATCCGCTACGTAAAAGACCTTAAAGACCAGGGAAAACTTGTTTGGGAGCTTCCTGCCGGCAAAAAGGATGTAATCATCTATCTTCCTGCGGATGCGACTGTTCTAATTCGTAATTTTCTAATCGACAATACTTTTACTCCAGCAGAAAAAAAAGAAAAAGTTCTCTGGCTGGGCGATTCTATCACTCAGGGTTATGGTCCCCTTCGTTCTTCCTCTACCTATGTCAGTATTGCAAACCGACTTTTGAATTATGATATTATCAATCAGGGAATTGGTGGTTATGTTTACGACAAAAAATCTCTTATCAAAATGCCTGGCTACAATCCTGATAAAATAATTGTTGCTCTTGGTACCAACCAGTTCAACTGTCCAAGAATGGAAGATATTGAAGAATATTACGAAACTTTAATTGGACTTTATGGAAAAATAATTCCTATACTCTGTATAACTCCAATCTGGCGTGGAGATTTTCCAGATGATATTCATGTTTTAAATAGTTTTTGCGATGGTATTAAAAAAATTGCCTGTACTTATCCAAATGTAAAGATAATTGACGGCTTTTCTTTGGTTCCACATCGCTCAGAATATTATTTAGATAATCTGCATCCAAATGCCCTTGGCTGTGAACTTTACGGAAGAAATCTTGTTGAAGCTATAAGAAAGATTAATTTCTAGGTAGGGTTTGCGAATAATTAGGTTTTTAATATAATCAAAATAGAGGTAAAAAATGAAAGCTACAAAATTATCAGCAATAATAACACTTTTAGTAAGTACTGTTTTATTATTCAGTTGTCATTCCAAAAATGGTCAACCCTATGCAACCCAAAAAGACAATCTATGGTCACGAAATGCCTGTGGCGCATTTTCAATGGCTTATTATCTTGCCGAAACTGGTCAGATTCCTGGTAAAAAGGTTGAAAGTACTGCAAAAAAATTATATGCAAATATAAAGTTTGATATTTCTGCTGGTTTTGGAGAATACAGTGATCCTTTTAAAATTATGAGTGAAATCACTCCCTATGCCTCTAAAGTTTCTTTTGGAATGAATATTTCAAATCCTAAGGAACCTGGTGAAAAGCTTATGACTTTGCTTGCTTCCCGTGCTGATAAATCACAATTCAGAGATATTAAGGATATTTCCTCCGCCTTGGCAAAAAATGAATATGTAATTGAAATTGTCGTTCCAAGAGCAACAGTCAATTTGAATGCAATTATGCAGAATCCACTCCACTACGTCCTTACTTACTGGAAAGGAGATACCTTATATACACTAGATCCTGGTCGCGGCAAAGAAGAACCACGTCAAAACTTTATTGACGGAACAAGTGCAAAATGGAGCTTTTGTAACAGCGGGATTTTTATTATACCCAATTAATTCCAGATAATTTGATTAACCTTTAATCAACCAATAGAACATCGCAACCAATATCACAGGCGCGGATAGAATTACCAAAAACTTCTCTTGAAGTTCCTGTGATTTCTCCTGCGATTACCTTTTTTGTTCCCTCTATTAGCTGAGGAATAAAGTCTGGTTTTATAGGAATTGTTCCATGGCAAGCATAAATTAAATCAAACTGATCAGACATTTTCTGTATCTTTTCCAATGATTGAATATAATCTTTAATATTCCTGCGTGAACCAAACATATAAACTTCGCTGTTTTGCTGAACTGTATCTCCACTAAAAAAATAACGTCTATTTATATCAAGAAGGCCAATGCTTCCCGGTGTATGCCCTGGAAGCCAGACAATTTTTACAGGACGATTGCCTAAATCAATTATTTCACCATCACTTACCGGAACAATTTTTGTACCATCACCCAAACCATGAGCACGATAATTTTCTTCTTCTGCCGCATGCATATAAACTTCATAAAAATCTTTATTTCCACCAACATGATCAGAATCAGAATGAGTATTAATCACCCTTAACTGAAGAGGGGTTAGTTTTTTAGCAGCCTCTTTTACCTTACCTATATTCATTCCTGTATCAATCAGCAAGGCTTCATCACAACCTGCAAGTAGAAAAAACCGAACGAATCCTTCACTCAGAATCCAGGTTGATTCATCAATTTTTGTAATCTCATAATCCATAAAAAGCCATCCTCATTTTTAATTATAACCATGTTTTTGGTTTATGCACTATTTTTTTAACAATGATTAAGGATTTCTTGCAATTGCAAAATCATTCTGTTTTTCCTATACTTAAAGAATGGCACTAGAGCAAAAATTGCACAGAATATCCCTTTTTTTTAAAAAATCTTTTCTTCCCGCCTTTGTTTTTCTTTTTTGTTTTAATGCTTTTTCTCTTTCATTTTCTATTGGAGTAGACCTTAATAACGTTTTTTTTAATTCCGAAAGGCTTACCCTAGCCTCTGATGGCACTGCTTTTTTAGAAACAGAACCTTTTAAAATTCCAGTTTTTTTGGGGGCTGGCTTTTCAACACGTTTTATTCAGCGGGATGTAAATAAAGATTTATATTATTTTTGTAAAAACTACGAGGATTTATATTTTAATAAGGGATTTTCTTTTTACTCTGGTTATGCTTTTACTTTTCCAATGATAGATAGATTTTTTTTCCAGACTCAGCCTGCTCTTTTTTATAAGTATTCAACCACTGAGTTTTTTAAGCAGATTATATCCCTATCAGGAAAACAAAGACTCGTGCAGGAAACCCTTCATCAGATGGGAGTTTTTTTACCTTTTACGCTGGGTATTAATCTTAATCATTTTAATATTATGTTCAGACTTACAGCAATTTATATTCCAATCTATTTTCTAGATGACGATTATTATGTTATAAATAACGGAAGATATGTTATCAGCTTCTCTGATTCAAATTTTAAATATAATTCCTTTGGATATTCTTTTGGATTTTTAGTAAAATATACACTCTGATAAATCTGATAAAAAATCTGATAAAATGGAGATTTAAATGATAAACGAAAACGAACTTAGCAAAAAAACAATTTTTTCTTTTGAGATTTTCCCGCCTAAAAAAAATATGCCGATTGATACGATTTTTAATACTCTTGATCAACTTAAGGATTTAAGTCCGGATTTTATTTCTGTTACTTTTGGTGCAGGTGGAAGTGAAAATTGTGAAAACGCTCTGGCGATTGCTAAGCGGGTTAAGGATGAATGTAAGGTTGAATCTGTTATCCACATGCCAAGTATAAACATGACAAAGGCTGATGCTCTTTATTGTCTGAATGAGTTTAAAAATGCCGGAATTGATAATATTCTTGCTTTGCGTGGTGACAGAGTTGAAGGTAAAGAACCTATTAACGATTTTCCTCATGCCAGTGATTTGATTTCCTTTATCAAAGATTTTGATTCTAAACGTGATGATGGAAAATCCTTTAAGATATTTGGCGCCTGCTATCCAGAATTACATCCACAGTCTGATTCTGTATACAATGATATTGATAATCTCAAGAAAAAAGTAGACTCTGGTGCGAGTCATCTTCTTTCACAATTATTTTTTGATAATGAAAAGTTCTACAGATTCCAGGAAAGATGTCAGATTAAAGGTATAAATGTTCCGATTGAAGCAGGAATTATGCCGGCAACAAATAAAAAATCAATTGAACGAATGGTAAGTATTACAAATGCAGTTTTGCCAAAGAAGTTTACTGATATGATGGATCGCTATCAGGATAATCCGGAAGCAATCAGAGATGCAGGAATTGCCTATGCAATTGATCAAATTGTTGATTTAGTTACTCACGGAGTTCAGGGCATTCATCTTTATACAATGAACAACCCTCATGTTGCCCGTAAAATTTACGAAGCGACGAAATCGCTCTTTGACGTTCCGCCGCTCGCATAAAAACATAAAATTATAAGCTTAAAATTATAATCTTTTATTTCACTACTTTTACATCAAAGCAGATGTAGGCATCTCCCGGTATAACTCCAGGATATCCGCGCTTTCCATAAGCCAATTCTGGAGGAAGAACCATGTGGCGAACTTCACCATATTCCATTTCTTCAACCATCATATCAAAACCAGGAATCATCTGGCCTGCACCAGTTTTGAACTCTAAAGGTTCGTGTCCCTGTGGATGGAAATAGCTTGAAGCATCAAACAAAGTTCCATCAACTAAGAAGCCCTTATATTCAACAGTAACCTGTTTACCCTTTCCAACTTTTTTACCGTTTCCTTTTTCAAGAATCTGATAATAAATGCCGTTTGGAGTTTTTGTACAGTCTTTAATTACTGCTTCCATTTTTTTAGCTTCTTTTTCAGCGTTGAGTTTTTTCTGTGTTTCAATCAGCTTGTCAAAATCCTTCTGTGTTGCCTTGAACTTGTTTGCATCTGCACCCTGACGAATAATTGTAATAGATTTGATTGTATCGTTCTGAGCAACTGCATCTACAACTTTCTGGCTTTCTGCATCTACAACTTCACCAAAAATTGTGTGTTTGTAGTTGAGCCAGTCTGTAGGAACGTGAGTAATAAAGAACTGACTTCCGTTTGTATCTGGACCAGAGTTTGCCATAGCAAGTTTACCAGGTTTATCAAAAATAAAACCGTCTACAAACTCATCTGGGAACTTATAACCAGGACCACCTGTTCCGTTTCCCTGTGGATCTCCACCCTGAATCATAAAATCTGCAATTACACGATGGAACTTTAATCCATTATAAAAAGGTTTTCCTTTTGCTGCGTCCAAAGTTCCTTCTGCCAGGCCGACAAAATTAGTTACTGTCATCGGTGTTTCTTTGTAGAACAGATTTAAAGTGATAGTTCCTTTTTCTGTTTCCAAAACGGCATACAATCCGTCTTTTCCATTTAAAATTTCCATATTATTCCCCTTTGGACTACAGGCTGAACTTGAAAGTATAGTTAATCCTATTAAAAGTCCTAATAAAGTTTTTTTCATTTTTTTCTCCTATTTTTCCAGGTCAAACGTATCTGACATGGCTTATTTTATTATCACTAAAACTGTTTTATAAACCAGTTATAAACTGCATCCAAACGTGAAGTCATTGATTCGGTAATCTGTCCTTTCATTCCCGGATATTTTGCACTGTCTAAATCTGTAAAAAGATACAAAAGGATTTCGTCACCCTTGTCTTCCACAAAAATAAAGATTTTAAGATTTTCGGGAGCAATTGCCTTGAAGGGGCCGATTCCAATCGTGCTTGTTGTTGTAAAAACTGCAAGCATGTTTTTTTCGCCCTGATAATAGTTCAAACGGTAAAAAATATCACCAAAACTGTTATCTTTCTGGTAGCAGTAACTTATTTGACCATCTGCATTTCCAGTATTCAAATCGGCAATTTTCTTTTTGCTGTTTTCGCCTTCAATCATGTAGGCTTTTTCGTAGAGTACGAGAGTTTTGTTTTTTGTTGTAGAAAAATATTTCATTCCCTGCATTGT
>JAILQA010000320.1 GCA_024699205.1 Treponema sp.
TGAAAAACTGGATATGCGCCTTAATTCTGCCAGCGACACAAGTGCAGCTGATTTAGTAAATGATTTACCGGAACAAAGACTTGCAGATTTAATTTATCTATATGGCGAAGAAAAACTTAGCAGAAGAATTGCTGCTGCAATTGTTGAAGCAAGAAAAAGCGGACGAATTGAATCCTCTAAAGCTCTGGCTCAGATAATCTGGGATGCTGTTCCTGCAAATTATCGTTATGGAAATATTCATCCTGCAACAAGAACCTTCCAGGCTTTGCGAATTGCAGTTAATAGTGAATTAAAACGTCTTCCTTCAGCTCTGCACTCTGCATTCAATAATTTAAAAATTAATGGAAAAATGGGTGTAATAACCTTTCATTCACTTGAAGACAGAATTGTAAAAAATTATTTTAGAAATCTCGGCAAAAAATGCGTTTGCCCACCAGAAGTTCCTGGTTGCCGCTGTGGTGGTAAGCAGTGTGCCGAAATAATTACCCGTAAACCAATCTGTCCGACAGAAGAAGAAATTAAAAGTAATTCACCATCAAGAAGTGCAAAACTCAGGGTAGTGCGAAAAATAAATGATGCAAATGAATACAGGCTTGAAGGGGTAATAGGATATTAAAAATGAATAGAATGAAAAAGGCACAGGTAAAAAACGTATTCAAAATTATCCTCATCTCTTTACTAGCCATTTCAATTCCTTTGATGCTTGGTTTGTATGCATTTCAGGCAAAACGATATACGGATTTAACAAAGGAAATCCGCGAGCTGGAAACAAAACAGGAAAAACTAATAGAAGATAATAAAAAACTTGTAAGCGAAATCAGTGTCCTTTCAAGTGCAAGTCGCATTGAAAAAATTGCTGTTGAAGAGCTTGGTATGCACAAGGCTGAAAAAGACGACATTATTCGCGTGGAAATGACGGGAGAGAAAAAATGAAAGAATCGCTATTAAATATGAATCAACTGCTTTCTGCCGTTAAAGGAAGTGCGCTGAATAATAAGAAAGAATGCTTTTTCGTAAAGGTTGCAACTGATAGTCGTGAAGTTAAAGAAAATACCCTTTTTGTTCCTCTCATTGGAGAAGTTCAAAATGGACATAAATATATTCCTCAGGCAATTGAAAATAAGGCAAGTGTAATTTTTATTAATCAGGATGAATACGAGAGTAATAAGTCTTTTTATGACCAGCTTGCGGCAAAAAATACAGAAATTGCTTTTATCATTGTTAATAATACTCTTCATGCTCTGCAAGACGCTGCTGAAGCCTACGTTGCCCGCTTCCCAAATCTTATAAAAATCAGCATAACAGGTTCAAGCGGAAAAACAACCACAAAAGAACTTGTAGTTTCTGTAATGCGTGAATATTTTGGTGAAGAAAATATTGCTTATACAAAAGGAAACTTCAATTCAGAAACAGGATTACCTCTTTCAGTTTTTCAGATTAAAGGAAATGAAAAAGCCGGTATTTTTGAAATGGGTATGAACCGAGTAAACGAAATTGGTGAAATCTCAAAAGTCTTAAAATCAAAATACGGAATTATCACAAATATTGGAACTGCTCATATAGGCATTTTGGGATCAAAGAAAAATATTGCGCAGGAAAAAAGAAAGTCTTTTGATTATGTACCTTCTGACGGTGCAGTTTTTCTTCCTGCAAATGATGAGTTTGCAGATTATTGCGTTGAAAATGTTCGTGGAAAGGTCGTTCGCTACGGTAAAGATATTCCTGCTTCAGAAAGCGGAGTTCAATTTATCGAAGACAAGGGACTTGCAGGAACAGTCTTCTCCTATGAAAATCAGATTATCAATTTCCCTCTGATTGGAGAATATAATTATCAGAATGCACTTGGCGTAGTTGCACTTGCCAGAGAAATGAATATTCCTGCCCAAGTTGTAAAAGCTGGTCTTGAAAAAATAAAAGTTGTTAGCGGAAGAATGGACTCCAAAAAAATATCACTCAAATCTGGCAAAACAGTAATGTATATTTCTGACTGCTACAATGCAAATCCTGATTCAATGGGAAAAGTTATAGATTTTTGCGGAAATGTTAATAATGAAGGTAAAAAAATCTTTGTTCTTGGTGATATGAAAGAATTGGGAGCAGATTCAAAAGCAGCCCATGAAAAAATAGCAGAAAAAATCATTTCTTCAAAAGCTGATTATGTTTATCTTGTCGGCGAAGAAATGGAAAATTGTTTCAAAAGTCTTGAAGCGAAAAAGTTTGCTGATAAAGATTTTGCCAGAAGAGTTTTTTATTATTCAGATAATTCCGATAAAAACTTTGAAGATATTGCAAAAAAAATAAATCAAAATAGTTCTGAAGATGATTTGATTCTTGTCAAAGGTTCACATTCTATGTCTCTGGAAAAAATTGAACCTTTACTTAAGAATTGTGCCGGACAGAATAAAAATCTTGGAGAGGGAGAAACATGTTAAATCAATATAGTTTTGTTGCACAAAGACCCTCTCAAGAATATCACAAGTGTGACGTTGCCTTTTTGATTTCTGTCCTTCTTTTGTGGGGAGTCGGTCTTTTTACAATGTTCTTCTGTTCCCAGAATTACGCAGCAAGATTTTTTAATAATGACTCCCTGTATTTTGTAAAACGACAGTTTATCTGTTCGCTGGCTGGTTTTTTATTGTTTTTTGTATTTTTACTTGTGGATATGAAGACAATAAAGAAGCTTGTTTTTTATATCGTAATTATCACGCTGATTATGTGCATTCTTACGTTTATAAAGCCTCTGTCCGTAGAAAAAAACGGTGCCCGACGCTGGCTCAAAATGCCTTTTCATTTTACTTTCCAGACTTCTGAATTAGTAAAGTTTACGCTTATTTTGTATCTTGCAAGTTATTTTGACAAACAGTTTGAAATTGAAAATATAGAAGATCGTGATGTTCTCCCGTGTGTAGGAATATTTTTGGGAATGGTTTTATTTGTACTGCTCCAGAAAGATTTTTCTACAAGCGTATTTTTAATTTTAATCGGTATTCTTATGTTTTTTGTATCGGGTTCAAAATTAAAGTGGGTTTTCCCATTTGCCTTGATTGCAATCCCTCTTTTAGTTTTGATTGTTACAACAGAGCAATACCGAATTGAGCGAATAATCGGATTTTTGCGTCCAAATGAAAACGCAAATACAATAAATTATCAGGTTAATGCTGCAAAAAATGCAATTATTGCCGGAGGTGCCTGGGGTTCCGGAATTGGTCAGGGGCTTTCAAAATTAAACAGCATACCTGAAGTTCAGGCAGACTATATTTTTGCAGGTTGGACAGAAGCAATGGGCTTTGTCGGTGTAATTATTTATTTCTGCCTTCTTGGATTTTTTGCCTGGCGAGGATACAGAACTGCATTTAAGTGTCCTAACAGATTTGCTGCCTATTCCGCATTTGGTTGCGTATCTGTAATTGTAATGCAGTCCCTGTTAAATTGTATGGTTGTCTGCGGATTATTGCCTTCTACAGGTATTCCGCTGCCATTTTTTTCTGTCGGTGGTTCATCAATAATTGTAACTCTGGCGATGTGTGGATTTATATTAAACGCATCCCGCTGTGATGACAGTTTTGATGAGCCGTTAGCTTCAAGTTATGATGAAATAAATATTGATACATTAACTGTATTATAAAGTTTAGTAAAAAGGGTAGAGATATGAGCGATGTTGGTTTACTTATGAATGATGATTATGTTTTTGTAGAAAATGAAAGACTCGAAAGTGTCGATGCGGACAAAAAGACCGATGCAAGTGAGAGAAAATTTAAAATCATTAAGATTATTTTCTGTATACTTTGTTTTGTTCTTTTAGGCGAACTGATTATTTATAAGTATATTATGCCCAGCTTTGAAAGCCCTAAAGTAACTGTAAATGGACAGAAAAATTATACTGCAGAAGAAATTGCAATTAAATTATTGCCAATGAACAGCACAACCTGGTTTGATTTTGACGTTGAAGAAGCAGCTTCAATTCTTTCTTCTGAACCTGGACTTGAAAAAGTCATCGTTGAAAAGAAATTCCCAGATAAGATTTTTATTGATGTCGTAGAACGTGATCCTGTTGCTGTAACTTTCATAGAAGAAAATGGTCGTTCAAATCCTGTACAGATTGATAAAAACGGAGTGCTTTTTAGTCTTAAAAATAATGAAGTTTTAGATACAAATGAAATTCCAATTATTTCTGGTTTGTCTGTTGAACACATGTCCGGTGGAATGAGAATTTCATCAAAATATCGTCCATTGATTGAACAGATTTTAAAAATCAAAGAACTCGGAAAAAATTATTTTGCGGGAATTTCTGAAATCTGCGTGCTTCCTAAAGAAACTGGAACTTACGAACTGGAACTCATTCCTGCACAGTCAAAAATTAAAGTTTTAACTGATCGCACATTGAATGAAGAATCATTAAAGTATATGATGATAGTATTAGATGTAATAAATTTACTTGATACAGATGTTTCTGAAGTGGATTTACGTTATGGCTCTGTTTCCTGTAAAATAAGATAGAGGTTTCTGAAATGGCAGATGAAAGATGTATTGTAGGCCTGGACATTGGTACAAGTGTTATCAGGGTAGCCGTCGGTGAAGTAGATGAAGGCGGTAACCTGCACGTAATTGCAACTTCTTCAAAAAAATCCGCTGGTTTAAGAAACGGTGTAATTGTTAATATTGAAGATGCAAAAGATGTAATAAAAGATGCAATTGAAAGTGCAGAACAGGAAGCCGGAATAATTGCAAGTTCAGTAATTGCTTCTATCGGCGGTTCTCAGATAGAAAGTGAAAATTCGCGTGGTGTTGTACCTATTCGTCCTAACGGAAAAAATAATACCAGTGCAGTAACTCCAGAAGATGTTGCAAAAGTAATAGATATCGCAACCGCAATAAATTATCCTGCTGATCGCGAAAAAATCCATGTAATTCCTCAGAATTATCTGGTTGATGGTGTAGGCGGAATTTCAGATCCTGTAAACAGATTAGGATTCAAACTGGAAGCAGAAGTTCATATTGTTACTGCTTCAAAAAATGTAATTCAGAATATCCGTTCCTGTATGACAAGAGCCGGTTATGGTCTTGATGGTGTTATGCTCAAAACTCTTGCCGAAGTTCAGGCTGTCTGCCATGAAGATGAAATGGAACTTGGTTCAATTATTATTGATTTGGGAGCTGGAACAACAGATGTAATTGTTTTATTAAACGGCGCACCAATCAGTACAGCTTCTGTTCAGGTTGGCGGAAACTTTGTAACAAATGACATAGCCATTGTAACTGGAATCCCAGTTGCTGCTGCCGAAAAAATAAAAATCGAATCAGGCTGCTGCTGGCTTCCTGGAATAGAATCTGATGATGATGTAATTTTACCTGGAGTTGGTGGTCGTGCACCTGAAGTTATCGGAAAATCTGATTTGTGCCAGATTATTCAGGCAAGAATGGAACAGATTTTTACCATGGTAAAGGCTGCAATCATTAAAAATACAAATGATTCAATAAAACAGTTATCAGGAAATATAATCCTTACAGGTGCAGGTGCAAGAATGGAAGGTGTTGTTGAACTTGCCCAAAGCGTATTTAAAACTTCTTCTGTAAGAGTTGGTGTTCCTGAAAGTCTGGGCGGAATTGAAGAACAGTACAGAAATCCGGAGTTTGCAACAGCAATTGGTCTTTTAGTTGCAAATAAAGGAATTCTGGAAAAACGCGATTTACGCAAAAAATCAAAACGAAAACAGAATGTAAAAAGTAATAAAGAAGGGGATGGATTCTTCAAAAAAATTAAAAAAATATTTTTTTAAGGTTCAGTAAAGTAATGTAATTCATAAAATGGGAGGAAATATGAATTTATCAATAGTTGAAGATTTCAGTGATGAGGAATTAAACGAACAGAATGAACCGTTAGTTTCTCCACAGGTTAATAATAACAGTCCTACTGTAATTAAGGTAATTGGTTGTGGTGGCGGTGGCGGAAATGGCGTTAACCGCATGATTGAAGCAAGTATTCATGGTGTTGAATTTATTGCAATCAATACAGATTTACAGGCTTTACAGGGGTCAAAAACTCCAAATAAATTAGCAATTGGTCAGAAAGTAACAAAAGGGCTGGGGTCTGGTGGACGTCCAACCATGGGTGAACAGGCCGCAGAAGAAGATAAAGAACTTATTACAAACTCACTTCGTGGTGCAGATATGGTTTTTGTTACAGCCGGAATGGGTGGTGGTACAGGAACCGGTTCAGCCCCTGTAGTTGCCAGAATCGCCCGCGAATTAGGTGCATT
The DNA here is from genome assembly GCA_024699205.1 of Treponema sp. GTDB lineage: Bacteria > Spirochaetota > Spirochaetia > Treponematales > Treponemataceae > Treponema_D. The sequence goes on from JAILQA010000320.1 coordinate 6,258, forward strand.
GACAGTTGCCGTTGTTACAACTCCCTTTGATTTTGAAGGTCCGGTTCGCATGAGACAGGCTCTTGCTGGTCTTGAAAAACTCCACGAGCAGGTTGACTCTTTAATCGTAATTCCT
>JAILQA010000264.1 GCA_024699205.1 Treponema sp.
TTCAATAAGTTGACAGATACACAGTCTCTTGCAAATAAAGAAACTCTTGATACAATTGCTAAACAGGTTCTTGCTTTGAGTACAGATATTCACATCGAAGTTCAGGGCTATGCAAATAATGTTTCTAATACAGAAGAAGAAAATATCAATGAATTGATACCTCTTTCTCAGAATAGAGCTGATGCAATTAAAGCTGAACTTGTTAAGAGAGGTTTGAAAGAATCAAATCTTACTGCTGTAGGTAAGGGCGGTGAAAATCCTCTTGCTAAATGGGAAGACAAAGAACACTGGTGGAAAAATCGCCGAGTTGAGTTTGTCGTAACTAAATAAGAGTATTCAGACTTGTAAAGATTATAAGGTTTCATATTTCTATATTCTACTTGACAAAAATATAAAAAATGTCAAAATGGAAGGTATGAAACCTTATATTCACAAAGTAAATTATTATGAAACCGATAAAATGGGAATAACCCATCATTCAAATTATGTTCGTTTCATGGAAGAAACCAGAGTGTTTTACATGGACGAAATGGGGTGGAGTTATGCCAAAATGGAAGAAACAGGAATTGCTTCTCCTGTAGTAAGCCTGGAATGTACTTTCAAAAAGCCAACAACTTTTGCTGATGAAATCACTATTGAATTAAAAGTTGAAAAACTGACTCCCTGTAAAGTAACTTTTATTTATGATTTTAAGCATAATGACCAGATTGTATGTACTGCAAAAAGTACCCATTGCTTTTTAGACACAAATGGTCGACCTGTCATTCTTGAAAAACAGATCCCCGATTTTTATAATAAATTAAAAGAACTCTGTATTTAATTGCAAGAATTATTTTATGGGAAGAGAAATAGAACTAAAAATACCGCTTTCTCAAGATGAATATGATTTTATAAAAAAAGTAATCTATTCAGAGACAAAAATACCTGATATTTCATTTAGGTCAAAGCCTGTATTTTTAGTAAAAGAAGATGAATATTATTCCCGTTTCAATTCCTATGAAGAAAGACTTCAGAATAACGAAGCTCAATGTATAAGAATCCGTTCAGAGGCCATTTATTCAAATTCCTTATTGTCAGGTATAGGTGAGTGCACTGAAGAAAAATCCTATTTTACAATCAAGCGTAAAAGCTATAAAGATAACATGGAAGTGAACCGGGAAGATGAAACTTTTGTGGAAAATGCTGATGTTTTAAGGGAATTATTTTCTGAGGCAAAATATAAGTGCTGGTTCAAAAAAGAAAAACGTGCTCATTCTGTTTATGGTAAAGCAGATTCTTATCCTGATATTTTGATTCATTGTGAACTGGTCAAGGTAAATAATCTTTTATACATTGAAGTTGAAGTTACCGATGAAAATATTTTGCCGGAAAGAATACAGGCTGCCCTTGATGCTTTTGTTACATTATTGAAACTTGATCCACAAAAAAAAGATGTCCGTTCCTGGAAGCAGATAATTCGGGATAATTCGTAAAAAAATAATTAATTTTGAAAAAAAGTATTGCAAATATAATTGATTGTTATATAATTTAGTTAACCGTTTAACTTAACGGCCTTGATAAATTATCCTGGATTATTCGATCACAACAATCGCAAAAAATTGTGTTTTCGTTTAATAAATAATATCTTCCTATTTACTTTTAGCGGTCAGAGAAATCTGACCGCTGTTTTTTTAGGGCTCGTAAGTCCGTGATTTGTAGATTGTTTTAGAAGAGATTAGAAGCGTCCGAGATCTTTGTCCCAGTATCCTAATTCATTATGAGCCAAAGTGAAGTTAACAACTTCATCTACTGTAGTAAAGCAGAGACCTACAACGGTATCTGCACAACCATAGTAAATGGCGATTCTTCCTTTTTCTTCATCTGTCAAAGCTGCAACAGGGAAACAAACGTTATCTACAAAACCAGTTGTTTCATAAGGCATTTCTGGTGTAAGCATGTAGTCACCACAGCGGTAGCGTACAATAGAAGGTTTATCATGATCAAGAATTGCAGCAGAGAAGGAGTAAACGAATCCATTACAGGTTGTTGCAACTCCGTGATAGAACATAAGCCAGCCTTCTTCTGTTTTTCCTTCAGGTGTCTTGTATTCAATTTCAATAGGAGCAGGACCACAGCCAATTTTTACTCCCTGCCACCAGCCCTGTCCGCCTTTCTGCATAACAAGCCTGTGTTCTCCCCAGTATTTCATATCAGGAGACTGTGAAAGAAGAATGTCACCAAATGGTGTATGACCTGAATCAGAAGGACGGGAAAGCATTACAAACTTGCCGTCAATCTTTTTAGGGAAGAGAACAGCATTTCGGTTGAATGGCAAAAATGGATTTTCGAGACGGGTAAAATCCTTGAAATCTTTTGTAGTTGCAACACCGATTGAAGCTCCATCAAAATCACCGCACCAGAGAATATAATATGTATCCTCAACTTTTACACAACGTGGGTCATAAGCATAGAATGGATCATGTGGAGTTCCATCTGGATCATGCATATGGATTTTTTCTTTTTGAAAATCCCAGTGGATACCATCTTCGGAATCTCCAATATATAAAAATGGTCTGGCAGATGTATCTTCAGAGCGGAATACACCTTTGAACTTTCCCTGCCATGGAATTACAGCTGAATTGTAAATGCGACCCATTCCTGGAAAAGGATTTCTACCGATTACCGGGTTTGCGTCATAACGCCAGATTGGAAGCCAGCAGTCTGCCGGTTTTTCCTGCCAGGGAATATTTGATAATTTTCCACCACTGATGATTTTTGCCATAAAAAAACTCCTGTTTATATTTCTTTCATTCCTTTTGCTTTTGCAAGAAGGGTAGTTTATTGTCTACACTATTAGATTACTTTGAGAATGAAGATTTGTCAAGAAAAATTAGTTAAAATATGCTTAAAATTACTTAAAATTACTTAAAAATGAAATATTTGTGCTTTTTTAACTCGACATTCTTTCTTAGACTTTTTATACTGATAATATGAAAACATATAAAATTAACAATATTGAACACAAACGTATTTTGGGACGTACTTCATATACTGATTCCCTTTGTCTTTTCTGGGGGGCTTCGGCTCTGGAAATAAATGTAAAATCTACTGAGGTATGGGTAGAAGTTTCTTCTGATTATGATCTTTATGAGCCCTGGATTGCAGTTGAAATAAATGGAGCACAAGTTTCCCGATTTATGGTAGAAAAAGGTGATTCTAAATGGGTATGCATTGCTAGAAATCTTAATCCTGATAAAGAAAATCTTATTTCAATTATAAAAGATACTCAGGCTATGAGTGGTGATTTACATCATGCCTTATTTATTCATTCTGTAGGTTTATCTGATAAGGGAGTTTTTTGTCCTGTAAAAAAACGATTGATGAATATTGAGTTCTTGGGAGACAGTATTACTTCTGGTGAAGGTCTTGCTGGTGGTCCTGATGAAATGGACTGGATTACCCAATGGTTTTGTGCAAGTAAAACTTATGCAGTTCAACTTTCAAAATTATTAAGTGCGGATTATTCTGTTTTAAGTCAATGTGGCTGGGGAATATGCTGGGGCTGGGATGGAAACCGTAATAGTGCCTTGCCTTATCATTATGATAATGTCTGTTCAATAATTGGTGGAGAATATCAGACTTCGCTTGGTGCCTGTGAAAAATACGATTTTAATGTTAAAAATGATTTTGTAATTATAAATCTTGGTACAAATGATAATGGAGCTTTTTTTCAAGCGCCATGGAAAGATGAAAAGGGGGTAGAGCATCCTCTTCATCTTGATAAAAATAGAAAGGCAGCGTGTGATGATGGAAAGCTTATTCAGGATGGAGTAAAAGCCTTTATTAAAAATATTCGTTCCCATAATTCAAAAGCAAAAATAATCTGGACTTATGGAATGCTAAAGCTGGATATTGTGCCTGATTATATTAAAGCGGGAATTGAAGAGTATAAAAAAGAAAGTGCTGATAATAATGTATTTATGCTTGAACTTGATTCAATGGAAGAACTGGAAGTAAATCTGGAAGATAAGGGATCACGCGGTCACCCAGGTCCAAAAACTCACAGGATGGCCGCAGAAAAGTTGTTTAAGTTTATAAAAAGCCTGTAAATAAAAATGTTAGATAGTAGCTTTCGCTATTTTGCTAAAATACTACTCGGTAGTTGTCAAAGAAGAAGCAGCCCGCTTCTTCCGGTGTTCCAAACAGGTATACAATCATTCTTCCGATTGCGTCTTTATCTTCTGTTTTAGAAATATCAAATATGAGGGAATGAATACCTGGTGGACAAATCGCTGCTTCTGTCTGATTCCAGGTCCAGTTGTCTCCTGTTTGTAATACAAGGGCGATTGAAATATCGTATTCATTTGGGTTATAAACATCAATTACTACATATTTTGCGTCTGTCCAGTCGGATTCGAGTGGTGCATCGCAGTAAAAACCTGCTTTTTCAAACTCTGCATGTTTTGTAGTATAAATGCATTTTAAAGAAGTAGGACCAGAAGTTCCCCATTCTTCGGTAGTTTCGTCGTCAATGGAAGTATCTCCGTCATTCCAGGAGTTACCTACAGCCATCCAGTAATTTCCGTCTTCAAAATTTTCCATACAGACATATTGTCCTATTGGCAATCCGTTTTCATCAAAAGTATCTACTGTTGAAACTTCTTCTGTCTCTTCAATGATAATTTCTGTGCTTTCTTCTTCGTCTATTAAAGGTGCTTCTGGCTGTGTTTCTGGGATTTCCTCTGTTATTTCAGCGGTTGTTCCACAGGCTATGATTGAAAATAAGGCAAAAACAGCAAGAGAAGCAAATAAAAATTTTTTCATATTAATCTCCAGGAAAAAATGCTTGTGTGCATTTATGTATGGTAATCAATTAAAAATAACTGATATTCAAATATTATAACATAAAGAAATAATAATTCAACTTAATAAAAAAATGTCTGATTGAAAATTAAGTAAAATAAACTAAAGATAGCTAAAAATTAAGTCAAAAATCCTTGCATGATTAAACTTTTAGATATATTCTGATTATTGTAGATTTTTACACAAGTAGACAAAAATTACAGTGAGGAGTATATGAAAAAAAATCTTTTATTGATTTGTCTGGCTTTTATGTCTGTATTTTTATTTGCAAATGAGGAAATAAATATGAATTCAAGAATGGAAAATTTCTTTGCCAAAATAAAGAGGGGAGAAGAGGTTAAGGTTGTAGCAATTGGTGGTTCGATTACAACCGGCTTTAGTGCCAATCCTGTAGCTGCAAAATGCTGGGCTGGCCTTACGGGAAAATGGCTTAAAGAGCTGGCCGCTCAAAATGGTTCAAAGTTAACTTTTTATAACAGGGGAGTTTCCGGTACTGATTCTGCTTTTGGGCTTGCAAGACTTGACAGTCATGTTCTTTCTTTGAATCCTGATTTTGTGATTGTTGAATATGCTATGAATGATCAGTGGCTGGATTCAAAAGTGCGCAAAAGAACTTACGAGTCTATTTTGCGACGGATTCTTGAATCTTCTGATGCGGCTATTCTTGCTCTTTTTGTGAATGAAAAAAATCCTCCTTATAACAGCAATCAGGCAGAGCAGGAAAAAATCTGCAAATATTATGATATTCCTTATGTAAGCTGGAAGGATTGCTTGTTTGCTGATAATCCAACAGCTTCTTTTAAAGACTATTTTAATGGGGAAGAAAATGTTCATCCTAACAATGCCGGGCACGCAAAAATTGCGGAATATATAATTGCAAGTCTGGATTCTATGTGGAAAAATGCGCCTGCTGCAGATGCAAGCTCTATTGCAATTAACCGCAAGCTTCCTGCTCCTATGACCGACAAAGCTTTTGAAAATGCAAAATACTATCATTCAGATAATATTGAGCCTCTTAATAATTCTGGCTGGAAAAAGGGAAGTCCGGTGCATTCTGAATGGCTTTCGCATGGAGATGCTCACAAGGGCTGGGAAACAAATGTGGCCGGTGCAGAAATGACTTTTGAAGTGACTGGCACATGTGTAGGAATTACTTATTGCGAGAGCGACCAGTTTAGGGATGCTCTTGCCTGGGTAGAAAAGGAAGATGGTTCTCTTTCGCAAAAAGTTCCTTTATTATGTTATTCTTCTTATAGAAATGGTTATTATGGCTGGGCTTATAAGGAACTTGCGAATGATAAAAAGCTTCAGAAATATATTGTTCACGTTCAGTGTTCAAAAAGAGCCCCAAAATCAGCTGAAGGAAAATACTGTAATATCACAGGTATTCTGGTCGGTGGAGAAAAATAATTTTACTAAAATGGAGTTGGCGGAAAACTTGCTTATAATTTTTCCGCTGGATTTTTCATACTAATTCAGTTTTTTTACGGAATCTCTGATTATAAGAGTGCCGCTTACCAGATGGCGGCCTTTTATATAAGGTTTTTCCGTAATTTTGCTGATAATTAAATCTGCTGCCATTTTTGCAGTGTCTTCCGGCTTAATGTAAACAGTCGTGAGTGGAACCGAATTATTGTGTTTTGTGAGATAGTTGTCAAAGCCGGTTACAGAAATATCGCCTGGAACTTTGTAACCTCTGGAAATCAGTTCGTCGATGAGAGTTGCCGCAGTTTCATCATTGTTGCAGATAAATGCGGATGGCATATCCTGTGGTTGTGGCAGCTTTAATTCAATCTGCATACCTTTTTCATCACGGTCATCGATAATTTCGTCTATTGAAGTGTGCAGGTGATTTTCCAGCATGGCTTTCTGGAAGCCCATGTAACGGTCGCGGATGGAAGTGGTTGCATCAAACTTTCCTACAAAGCGCAGGTTTTTATGGCCCTGAGAAATTACATAGCTTGTAAGAATGTAGGAACAGTAAAAATTATCATTTGAAACACTGTCAATACTCATGTCGTTTGTGTAAAAATCAAGAAGAATAAAATTACTGTACTGATTGCCTATTGTTTCGATATATTTATTGCTGATTTGGCCAAGAATAATCAGACCGTCAACCTTTTTGTCGTTTATCATTCGTGGTAAAACAAGATTTTCTTCATCACTGTCACTTAGCAGCTCCATTATGCTGTAATAATTTCTATGAAGGAGCTCTGTTGAAAGATGGTTAAAGAGATACCAGTAGAAAGAAATGTTCTGTGAAAAAAATCTTGATGGAATTAAAATACCAATGTTTCCCGTTATATTTTTATTGCCAAACGCTGAGTTCTTTTTTATTTTATAACCCATTTGGGCGGCAAGTTCTTTAATCTGTTTTCTAAGTTCTTCACCTACGCCTTCTTTGTCTGAAAGGGCTTTTGAAACAGTAACGGTGCTTACATTCAACTTTTCTGCAATATCTGATAATCTGACTTTCTTTTTTCGTTCCATGATTTTATTATTATAACATTTTTTACTTAAATAAACAAATTTTTTTTAAGTAGTCATATAATTATTAATTTATAATTCATAATTATATGTGTGGAAAAAAAATGATTTGTGTGCAAAAATAATTGTATGCAGGTCAGAAAGTTATTTTTTATTTGTTTTTTCTTATTTTTTGCGGCTTCGCTTTCTTTTGGAAATGATTCAATCACGCTGAAAAAACGTGGGCTTTATTCTTGCGGAAAGCAGCCTAAACAGGTTATTTTCTCGCCGGATTCAAAATATATAATTTTTCCTCTTCTCGATGATTCTGGTTTTGATATTTTTTCTGTAAGCGAAAATAAATTTATAAAACGGGTTACCTGTCCTAGTCCAAAGAGTAAAGGCTTTGCTGAGGGGCTTTTTATTCCGCAAAAATCAGTTTTTTTAATTTCTCAGATGACTACTGCTTCTTTGCATGAATTTTCTTATCCTGATTTTGAATACAAGCGTACAATTTCTACAGGGGGCGTCTGGTCAAAATTTATTGTCTATTCTCCTGAAAAAAATATTCTTGCAGTTTCAAACTGGCTTAGTAATGATATTTCAATTATTGATTATGATTCTGGAAATCTGATTCGAACAATTCCAACAAAAGCTGCTCCCCGTGGTTTGTATTTTATTGAAGGTGGAGATAAAATTATTTCACTTGCTTTTGATGGTGGAGAAATTGAACTTTTTGAAGTTGCAAGTGGAGAAAGGCTTGAACATATTGCCGTGAAAAAAAGCTGTATGCGTCATATTGTCGTGGATGCCGGAGAAACTTTTGCCTATGTTAGCGATATGTATAATAGAAAGATTTATAAAATAAATGTGTCTCTCTTTCAAATTGTTTACCAAATCCAGGTATTTAATAAGCCAAATTCAAAATAGATACGTAATAATAATCTTTTGGTTTC
>JAILQA010000383.1 GCA_024699205.1 Treponema sp.
GGTTATAATGATTTTATTATTCTGACAGGTTATAAAGGTCACGTAATAAAAGACTATTTTTTGAATTATTATAACCGCTACAGCGATATGACAATTGATATGGCTAACAATGATGTTCAGATTCATAAAATGCGTTCGGAACCGTGGAAAGTTACAATGCTTTATACAGGTTCAGAAACAATGACAGCAGGTCGAATCGCACGTGCAAAATCATACATCGGAAATGAGCCGTTTATGCTTACTTATGGTGACGGCGTTTCTGATGTTAATATAGAAAATCTTGTCGAATCTCATGCAAAATCCGGAAAGCTTGTAACGCTTACTGCGGTTCAGCCAGAAGGCCGCTTTGGTGCGCTTGATATTGAGCCTGACGGTACAATCAGTCAGTTTCAGGAAAAGCCAAGTGATGCCTGGATTAACGGCGGATTTTTTGTGTGTGAGAATAAGGCGTTTGATTATATTCCAAAAGATTCAAACAATGTGATGTGGGAACGTGAGCCGCTACAGAATATTGCAAAGGATGGTCAGCTCCATGCTTATAAGCATAAAGGTTTCTGGCATCCTATGGATATGCTGAAGGATAAAGAAGATCTGGAAAAACTCTGGAAAACAGAAAAGGCTCCGTGGGATGTCTGGGGTCATTTCGGGAAAAAATAAGGTTGATATTGCCGTGCAAGACATGGCAAACTTTTTGAATTATGAACGAATTATTATCATTTTACAAAGGAAAAAAAGTTTTTCTTACAGGACACACAGGATTTAAAGGATCCTGGCTCAGCCGCATTCTGATTCTGGCAGGTGCAGAAGTTACGGGCTATGCACTTGAACCTCCAACTGAACCAAGCCTTTTTATGCAGACAAAAACTGCAAATCAAATAAACTCAATAATCGGTGATATACGCGATGGAGAAAAGTTAAAGAAAGCAATGGCAGATGCAAAGCCTGATATAGTTCTTCATCTTGCAGCTCAGCCGATAGTCAGAACTTCTTATAAAGACCCTGTTGGAACTTACGAAACAAACGTTATGGGAACAGTTAATGTTCTTGAAGCCGTTCGTACATGTTCTTCTGTAAAATCCTTTGTAAATATTACAACAGATAAAGTATATTTAAACAAAGAATGGGCGTGGGGCTATCGCGAGAACGAAGAACTCTGTGGCTTTGATCCATATTCAAATTCAAAATCCTGCTCGGAGCTTGTTACTTACTGCTACCGAAACTCTTTCTTTTCTGACACGACTGCTCCCGCAATAAGCACTGCCCGCAGCGGAAACGTAATTGGAGGTGGCGATTATGCAACAGACAGAATTATTCCGGATTGTATCCGTGCAGTAGAAGATGAAAAAGCAATTATTCTCCGAAATCCAAATTCAACAAGACCATATCAGCACGTGCTTGAATGTCTTCGTGGATATCTTATTCTTGCAAAAGCGCAGTATGAAGATAAAAAATTAGCTGGTAGCTATAACTTTGGACCAGATGATGAATCCTGCGTAACAACAGGAGAGCTTGCCGATTTGTTCTGTCATGCATGGGGCGAAAATGCTTCCTGGAAAAATGTAAGCGAAGCAAATGCTCCTCATGAAGCAAATTTTCTTAAGCTTGACTGTTCAAAAAGTAAAACAGTTCTTGGCTGGCATCCTCAGTGGGGAATTAAACAGGCTGTAGAAAAAATTGTTGAGTGGGAAAAAGCAGTGCAGGGCGGAGAAAACTCTGCGGATGTAACAGACAGACAAATTAAGCAATACTTTGGGGTATAACTATGTTCGAAAACAAAACAAAAGAAGAAGCAACAAAAGAAATCTTAAATAGCGTAAAAGAATATTATAAAAAATATATGGTTCGTCCAGAATATAAGGACGGCGACAGAATTGCATACGCAAGCCGCGTGTTCGACGAAAAGGAGATGATGAATCTTGCAGATTCAATGCTTGAGTTCTGGCTTACAAGCGGTCGATATACAGATCAGTTTGAAAAACAGCTTGGCGAATATCTTGGAACTCCATTTCTTTCGCTTGTAAATTCCGGTTCGTCTGCAAATCTTTGTGCCTTTATGGCACTTACTTCTCCGCTTTTAGGCGACAGACAGGTGAAGCGAGGTGACGAAGTAATCACTGTTGCCTGCGGATTTCCTACAACTGTAACTCCAATCTTGCAGTACGGAGCAGTTCCTGTTTTTGTTGATGTTACGATCCCTCAGTATAATATTGATGTCACTCAGCTTGAAGCAGCACTTAGTCCAAAAACAAAGGCTGTGATGATTGCACATACCTTGGGAAATCCTTTTGACTTGAAAGCCGTTACAGATTTCTGTAAAAAACATAAACTCTGGTTAGTTGAAGATAACTGTGATGCACTCGGTTCAGAATATACACTTGATGGAAAAACTTATAAAACTGGAACTGTCGGCGACATAGGAACAAGCAGCTTCTATCCTCCTCATCACATGACAATGGGCGAGGGCGGTGCTGTTTATACAAAGAATCCTCTGCTTCATAAAATAATCCGATCGTTCCGCGACTGGGGGCGAGACTGTATCTGTCCGAGCGGAAAAGACGGCGTATGCGGACACCGTTTTGACCGTCAGTTTGGAACTCTTCCTCTTGGATACGACCACAAATATACCTACAGTCATTTTGGATATAACCTTAAGGCGACAGATTTGCAGGCAGCAATCGGCTGTGCCCAGCTTGAAAAGTTCCCTTCATTTGTGGAAAAACGTAAGGAAAACTTTAAGCGTCTTCACACTGGACTTGAAGGTTTACAGGATAAGTTGATTCTACCGGAAGCGGCTCCTTCCAGCAGTCCAAGCTGGTTTGGCTTCCTTATTACCTGCCGTGAAGGAGTTGACCGCACAGAACTTGTAAAGAAAATCGAAGCAGAAAATATTCAGACACGTGCTTTGTTTGCAGGTAACCTTACCCGACATCCATGCTTTGACCAGATTCGAGGATCTGACGCTTATCGAGTAATTGGAGACCTTTCTGTTACCGATAGAATTATGCGCGATACCTTCTGGATTGGAGTTTACCCAGGAATGACTGATGCTATGCTTGATAAGATGGTGGAAGTGATTAAGGCTGGGGTGTAAGAAAAAAATTCTAAAAAAATAGGAATTAAAAATGGCATTTGATTTTAAAAACTGTGCACTTGCGGATGGAACTGAAATAAAAGGGCTCTACGAAATCCAGCCAAAAATTTTTGGTGATGAACGTGGATATTTTCTCGAAACTTACAGTGAGCGGGATTTTTTTGAAGCGGGACTTACAATGAAGTTTGTGCAGGATAATCAATCAAAATCTTCAAAAGGTGTACTTCGGGGACTTCATTTTCAAACACTGCATCCGCAGGGAAAACTCGTTCGTTCTCTTGAAGGAAGAGTCTATGATGTTGCTGTAGATATTCGTAAAAATTCTCCTACTTTTGGAAAATATCATGGTGTTATTCTTGATTCCGAAAAACAGAATATGTTCTATATTCCTGAAGGCTTTGCACATGGTTTTTACGTTCTTTCTGAAGTGGCCGTTTTCGCCTATAAATGTACAGACTTCTATGATCCAAAAGGTGAGGGTGGTTTGATGTGGAACGATCCCTTAATTGCAATCAATTGGAAAGATATAATTTCTAATATTGAACCGATTTTAAGCGAAAAAGATAAAAAACATCCGCTTTTCAATCCAAATGAAAACTATTTTGATATTAATGGAAAATGGATAAGATGAAAAAACTAATCAGTATTTTAATTCCCTGTTATAACGAAGAAGGTAACGTAGTAGCAATTAGTAAAGCTGTCGAAGATGAACTACAGAAATCTTGTCCTGCTTATGATTATGAAATTGTTTTTATCGATAATTTTTCGACAGACAATACACGTCCTCTTTTGCGGGAGCTTTGCAAAAACAATAAAAAAATAAAAGCAATTTTCAATGCGCGTAACTTCGGTCAGTTCAATTCTCCTTATTACGGACTTCAGCAGACACACGGCGAATGTACTATCAGTATGTGCTGCGATTTTCAGGATCCAGTTGAACTTATTCCAACTTTGGTTCAAAAATGGGAGGAGGGGGCAAAAATTGTTGCGGCAATCAAAACTTCCAGCGATGAAAACAAGCTTGTACGTTTGCTGCGCACCATTTATTATAAGATGATTCATAAAATGAGTCAGGTGGAGCAGATTGAACATTTTACAGGCTTTGGACTTTATGACAAGTCCTTTATAGATGTTTTGCGGAACCTTCATGATCCGACACCGTTTATGCGTGGAATCGTTGCCGAACTTGGATTTAAGCGTGTAGATGTTCCTTACCGTCAGGCAAAGCGTAAAGCCGGCAAAACCCACAATAACTGGTATAGTCTTTTTGATGCGGCTATGCTAAGTTTTACAAGTTATACAAAGGTAGGGCTACGCTTTGCAACAATCGGTGGATTTATAGTTTCTTTTGTTGCATTAATTATGGCTGTTGTTTATTTTATTGCAAAACTTTCTAATTGGAATAACTTTACAGCAGGTTCAATACCTATTCTTTTGAGTGTTCTATTTTTAGGTTCAATACAGCTTTTCTTTATAGGTTTCTTAGGCGAATATATTATGAGCATGAACAACCGAATTATGAACAGACCTCTTGTAATAGAAGAAGAGCGGATTAATTTTGAAGAAGAAAAGTCGTCTGCTAAAAAAACAGATTAAATGTGATAATCATTCAGGAGATTTTTAAGTTCTTCAACATTCCCTGCAATTTTGTTGCAGCCGCATTCTACAAGTTCCTGCTTTGTTCCTGTTCCCCACAACACACCTATTGCAGGGATTCCTGCGGTAATAGCGGCTTTTGCGTCAGTATCCATATCGCCGACTCCGACAAAATTTTCTTCTAGGTAAGCTTCCATACAGATTTTAAAAAGTTCTGACTTGGTCTTTTTTTTGTCATCAGGTGATTTCATAAAAGAATACGGTGTAATAACTGAATCAAAAAGTTCAGTCCAGTCTAATTTTTCCAGAATACGACCAGTAGCAATGTCAGGTTTATTTGTTACAATGTGATGAAAAAAATGAGTATCGCGCAGGATTCGCTCAATACCTTCAAATGCGGGAGTGTTGTTAAAGCCACAGTTGTCATAGTTTTTTCGAAACAGCCTGATTATCTCTGATTTCTTTTCTGGCGATAGTACTTCAGTTGAAAATGCATTGTCGAGCATTTTATCTATTGTAGGCCCCACTCTGAATGGAGCTTTCTGCTGAACTTCAGAAAAACCGGCTTCGCGAACTGAACGTACAAGTGCATCCATTACTTCATTTTCTGAATTTATGAGCGTCCCGTCTAAATCCCAGATGATGTGAAGTTTTTTAGAGCCTTCTTTTTTTGTCATTGCGATATCAGTCCTCATACCTTGAATGTGTCAAAAAATCAACTTTTATTTCTGAAGAAATAGATTTCAAGAAAGCTCTTATTGCTTCATTTCTTGAAGCAACATTTCTTGTGTCGTAAAGAAGCGGTGCGTATTCCAGATAATAGTTTGAAGCTATTTCTCCGTCATAGCCGTCAAATCCGGCAAGAGAAACTTTAACAATTCCTAAACGAACAAGAAGGTTCAAAAGGAGTACAAGTGGATTATCATATATTGAAGGATTTTCCTTGCATACGAGTGAAGCAAAATTTACTGTATAATCTATATGTTCAGTTGCTTCGCAAATATTAGATGTACAGATTAGTTTTACCTCTGGATTTTCTGCATAAATTCTGCTGAAAAACTGGCTGTAGCGTTTTGCATTTCCCATAAAAACATAATCAATTTTGAAATAGTTATGTAGAAAATTTACGCTTATGACAATCGGATTTTTTTGAGAAATAAAATCATCAATTTTTGATTTTTGTTCCGAAATAGATTTTCCAGGACCAATAAGAAGAATTTCTTTTCCTGCGAATTTTTCTTTCAAAGAAGCAACGGCAACAGAGTCATCAATTTTTACATTCTGATAATCCTGATATAAATTCTCACAGAGCTCTTTGTCGTACAGAAGGTTTTTATCATCCTTTTTTGGAAGACGAGAAAGAATTTCGTTAATCTGTTTTACCGAAAGCGTTTTTTTATCGAGCAGCTGAGTAACGTAATTCGGATGACATTCATTAAGGGCTGAAATATAAAAGAGCGGACGGTACCCCCATTCTTTTTTTGAAAACTCTTTAGTAATATCAACATCAATTGCTTCTTGGAGTTGATTTATGTCGTAGTTTTTTCCGAAGCGTTCATTCATGTACATTGCAACAAGCTCAGTACATGCGTTGCCGGCACTCTTTCCCATTCCAAAAAGTGTTCCGTCAATTGAAAGATTGCGGTCTTTTACATGCTCCATAACTGCAATCGTATTAGAATATGCTAACTGAAAATTGTTGTGCGCATGATATCCCAAAATAATGTTTTTGTTCAGAGAAGAATCAAGAACATCACAGTAATGAAGAAGTTTTTCGGCATGCATAAGTCCGTACGTGTCAACAATTGTAACTGCATAAGGTTCAATCTCATTTATTTTTTTTGCAAGCGAAATCATTTCTTCATCGCTGAAGGTTGTAACGGAAACAGGATTTACAAAAACCTTATAGCCTTTTTCTTTTACCTGTTTTATAAAATCAAGAGCTTTGTCCTGCAGGTGTTTCTTAAAAATTACTCTGATTGCATCTATGTGAGATTCACTCGCCGGTGCAAGATTTTCTATTTTGCAGGTGCCGTAATCAATCATCGCACAGACCAGAGCGTGAGGTTTCGGCATATTTTCAAATACAGGTTCAACGGAAGCTGTATCAGGATAAATCGAACGGTTCGGATCATAAGTTCTGCGGTCATCAAGAAAACCTACTTCAATTGAATCAACCCCGGCACAATCTAGTCTGCTGAAAATGCTTTTAATACTTCCAGCTCCAAATTCCCAGTCGTTTACGTAGCCGCCGTCTCGGAGCGTACAGTCCAGAAGGTAAAGTTTTCTCATAAAGAATATGCCTCCTTGCGGAGTGCTTCAACTTCTCCTTCCGGCAGGAACGGGCTCATATCTTCAAGGCTAGGAGAAATCATAGAACCATCTGGAAGGCGTTTTGCACCAAGCTTCGGAGCAAAGAACTGATCAGGATCAATCAATGCTTCTATAATTACAGGTCCTTCAATTTCAAGTGCGTTTTTAAGATCTTCTTTGATTGTTGAAACTTTTTCGATTTTTGCATAAGGCAGTCTGTAGGCATATGCAATGCGTTCAAGTTCAGGGAATGATAAATCTTCGCTTTCTTCACCAACCCCGACTTCACAATGATTTGAAAAAAGATTTCTCTGAGTCTGACGGATTGAGTGATATCCTGAATTATTTAGAACCACAATCTTAATGTTCATTTTATTCTGGAAAACTGTCTGCAGCTCCTGAATATTCATCTGAAGGCTTCCGTCACCTTCTATGCAGATTGTTCTTGAAAAACGCGCATTTCTACGTGCAACGCTTACACCAAGTGAAGCTGGAAGCCCATAGCCCATTGCCGCACAGCCTGAATTTGTAAAAAGCCTCGTGTTCTTTTTAATTGTTGCTGCTTGAAATGAACAGACGCAGGCACTTCCGTTACTTGTAACAACGGCATCATTTTCATCAAGCTGTTTGAAAAGCTCGTCCAAAAAAACATAAGGATTTATTGGAGATTCTTTTTTACGGTATTCTTCAAGGCATGCAGGATATTTTTTATTTACATTCTTTCCCCATTCAATCCATTTTGAATGATCTGTCGGTGTATATTCCATACGGTTCAAAACTGAAATAACATTCTTTACATCTGTATGAACAGGCAGGTCAATATTAAGTGTAGGCTTTTGAAGTTCTGCCGGGTCAATATCAACAACAATTTTATATGCATCCTTTGCAAAATTTTCCCAGTTGTAGCTTATCTGACGGATATTAAGCCTGCATCCTAGCACTAAAAGAACGTCAGAAAACTGGGTAACAAAATTTCCTCCACGGGTTCCCTGAGTACCTGGTCTTCCGCAGTAATAAGGATTATCATCAGGAATTGCATCGTGAGCGTTCCAGGCTGTAACAACTGGAATCTTCAATTTTTCAACAAGCTTCAGAAAATCATCGTATGCACCGGAAAGTCTGATCGCTTCGCCGGCAAAAAGAACAGGACGCTTTGCATTTTTTATTTTTTCAAGAATTACGCGGGCTTTTTCTTCTGTAAAGGCTGGCGGGACTTCTCTTGAATCTTCTGCATTATTGTAATGACGTAGTTTATCAGTTTCGATTATTGCCCCCTGAACATTCAAAGGAATGTCGAGCCAGCAGGGGCCCGGACGTCCGTTTTTTGCAAGATAAAGTGCCTTCTCAAGAATATAGGCAATATCATCAGGATTTTCTATCATCACTGCATATTTTGTCATGCAGCGCACTGCATCTGTAATGTTAAACTCCTGATCTCCAAGCTGACGGAGTGGAACTCTTGTAGAGCGGATTGTTGTTGAAAATTTTACCTGACCGGAAATTACAAGCATCGGAATAGAATCAAGCCACCCGCCCATAACACCGGTAATTGCATTGGTTCCACCAGGGCCGCTTGTTACACAGACCGCAGCGATGTTTCGACTGTAGCGGGCGTATCCTTCTGCTGCAATCGCACAGGCCTGCTCGTGATGATTGTAAGTGCAGTGCAATCCTTCTTTA
>JAILQA010000469.1 GCA_024699205.1 Treponema sp.
GGGAATAGGACGAGTAAACTGGAACAATAATCTTAGAACAGGCTTTAAATTATCACTTTCAAATGATTACGCCTACAATTTCCAGCGAAAAATGCTTTATCCATCTATATCCTTCGAATCCCTTCTCTATCAGGAAATTGAACTTTTTGAAGGAAAAAACTTCAACCGACTTGGAATCTGTATTGACTTATATTATTTTGTAAATTTTGTTAATAACATTTATGAAGATAATCCCTTCTACAAAAATGATGGTTCTTCAATCGGCGAACGCTTAAGAGGAATCCGCGACAACCAGTATTACACCGACCCAGCCTTTGGTAAGTCCACCGTTACAACCTCAGCCTTTGTATTAAACTTGGATTTCCCTTTCCATCTTTTCTCAACAAACTTTCAGCATAAGTTCTTAAAATACTTTAATTTTGACCTGCAGTTTTCACCATTTATTGACATGGCTCTTATTTACAACAAATACACAAAAGAATGGTACAATCCAAAAGACGGCTTCTACACAACAGGCCTTGAAGTTTTAGTTTACCCTCAAAAGTTTTCAAGTTATACAGTCCGTGCCAGTGTCGGCTACGATATTGGAAGAAAGCTTTTTGATGACTATCTGAATATGGATTGGCGAGAAAACGTATCTAAATACGAAATCTCAATTGGTTTAGGTTTGCACTACTAATAGCAGAAGTAACAATCCCTCTTGTACCGAACGTTCATTCTACTTCTGTTTCAAGTTTTGACAAGCAAAACTTGAAACGCCCTAACTATGGATTTTTAATTCCGTCCAAAGTATCAAGCTTCAAAACCGCATCCTGCTGCCAGTATTTTTCAGGTGAATGAAAGGCAATTATAGTAAGAAGCTTCATTGCATATTTATTATAACCAAGAGAACTGCAAACATCTGCCAGAAGATTAAAGCTCTTCCAGACGTAATTTACACTTCCCCATTCAACAATATCAGGATAATTTGGAACTTCATCAAAAAAGCCTTCCAGCGTAGTAAAAGAATAATCCAGATTTCTTTTTTCCAGAAGCTTACAGATTTTTGTAAAGCCGTTTATTACAGCAAGAGCCGAATAATTAAAAGCCCTTTCATTTTCCCCAAGACTAAAATAATACTCAGCCAGCAGACTATAAGCTTTTAATGAATAAAAATCATAAGTTCTATAAAGCTGAAAAGTCTTATCAACATTTTCCGGTAAATCCGCCTTTACAGTATTTTTAATTGCCCTTGAAATTATTTTATTTTTTTCCAGCTGCTGAGTCCCGATTACATTCAAAAGCCTAATTTCCATGCGGTCATAATCATTTTTTAAACGACTTATATCCGCCAAAAGATAAAGGATCTCAAACTTTTCATCAGGTACATCAAGAACACCTTCATTATCCAAAGCTTTTTTATAATAATCCTCAGCAAAATCATATTCGCCTTCAAGCTTATAAATATCACCAATCAGTTTATAAGCCTCAGGATATTCCTTTTGCGCCAGAATATATTTTTTTAATTCTTCAATCGAATTATTAAAATATTCAATTCCCTTTTTATCAGAATAAGACTTTATAATATTAATACAGTCATAATCGTCGCGTTCTTCAAGAATTAAAAGAACATTATCAATTCGGTCCCCAGCCGCCTTCACCTCTTTTGGAGCAAGACTGTTTTCAATAATCGAATATTCCCTTTCAATCTGACTTTTTCTAAGCAAAATCGCATCTTCAGAATATTTCAAAGCCTTCCCAAAATCATTGTTATCAAAACAAAGACGGGCCTCCCGCAGGGCAAGCAGGCTCTCCGAATTAATCTTATTTTGAGCAAAAAGTATTCCCGAAAAAATCAAAAATAACGCAGCAAAAAGACATTTTTTCATAAACAGTCCCTATTATTTTATTTGAGGCCGGTCGCACCCACAACTCGCCTTTCGCAGTTCCCTAAAGGTCAGCTAAAGCCGTCGGCAAAGCCGCCGCTGCTCAAGCCTCGGGCCGGCTCCCTTCAATTACTTTATAAAAATCTATAAAGAATTAATTTCTTCTTCAAATATTTTATCGGCATCTTTTTCATCAATGGTGTGTATAATTTTTCCTTTTTTAAAAATTATACATTTGCCGTTTCCACCGGCAATTCCCAAATCCGCATGTTTTCCTTCACCAGGACCATTTACCACACAGCCCATTACCGCAACAGAAATATCTTTATCCATTGCAAGAAGTTTTTTCTGCCAGCGTTCTACAAAGCCATGCACATCAAAACCAATTCTTCCACATCTCGGGCAGGAAATTAAATTAACACCACCCCTTCTTTTTCCACATTCCTTTAAAATATTCAGACCGGCAATAACTTCATTTTCAACCGCAGAAGAAAGACTTACCCTTATAGTATCCCCAATTCCTTCTTTTAAAAGCGTATAAAAAGCAATAGAAGACTTAACAATTCCACCAATTAATGGACCGGCTTCGGTTACGCCCAGATGCAAAGGATTATTATATTTTTGAGCATAAAATCTGTTACAGTCTATAGTTTCCTGAACATCAGAAGATTTCATACTCACAACATACTGATCAAAATTAAACTTTTCAAAAATCTCAGCTTCCCTAACAGCAGTTTCGCAAAGTCCCTGAGCTCTGGTAATTTCTCCAGTCGCAATTTTTTCCTGCAAATCTTTAGGAAGACTACCAGAATTAATACCAATTCTAATTGCAGCCCCATTTTCACGGCAGGCCTCAATTACCTTTTGAGTATTTTCAATTGAACCAATATTTCCAGGATTAATTCTTATAGCAGCAACATTGCCTTTTAAACATTCCAGGGCAAGCTTATAATTAAAATGAATATCAGCAACAAGGGGCATGGAAGTTCTTTGAGCAATTGCATTAAGCCCATGTGCACTTTCCATATCAGGAACAGCAAATCTTACAATATCACAGCCCAAAAGCTGCAATTCATTCAACTGCCGTAAAATATTTTCTAACTTTTGATTATTGTCTGCGACATCAGTGATTCCGTCCTTCCACATAGTCTGTAAAGAAACCGGAGTACCACCGCCAATTGCAATTCGCTTAGTAATCCCTTTTCCACCCAAAAAAACTTGTTTTGTCATAATAAATATTTTACCATGTTCACAAAATCTTCGCAATTCAGAATAAAAAATCTATTTCATCTTCGACATAACTTACAAACTGCAAGCTCACCTTCTGTTTAATAAAAAGTTTTTTTTACTGCCATTTAAAATTCTATAACTACTGAAAACTAAACTCATTCCATTGTATCTTCCATTCGTTTTCTGGAGTTAAGGAATCAATGAGATTTTTTATTTCT
>JAILQA010000476.1 GCA_024699205.1 Treponema sp.
AATTGATTAGAGACAATCCGGGAACCGTACGTCTCAACTCAAAACTTCCGAATTACATATACATCAAACTTGGAAAAATTGGCCTGAAGGAAAAGTCTGAATTCATCCGTGAAAAGCTCAGCCAATTGGCTTAAGATGATACCGTTTCGGTTCAGACCAAATAGTGTTACGTAAACGGGGTCCTGACCAAACACGACCAAATTTTCCTTTATTTAGCTATGTATAATGTATAATATGTCGGGATTATTACGTTGTTTGCAACGCATTGATAAAGTTGTAAATCTAAAACATCTTTGATGTAAAAGACTTTTTAAACCTATGACGTTAAAAGATACAAGGAAAAACCTTATATGCACTATTATTTATATAATTATCGGGATTTGTCAAGAAAAAATTGATTTTTTTTTATTTTTTTATGAATATGTTTTTTTGAAACTTTTCGCTGTCTGGTGGTATTGCTGCCTGAGCTTCCAGCTTTAAAAGCTCAAGCAGGGTAGTTGTAATCTCTATTGGTTTGCCGTTCGTGTAGAGATGCCTGTTTATCGTTCCCCAGAACTTCCCAGGCGAGGAGTCGGGTGGGGGAGTGTTCGTTTTTAACATACAGAAATGTCTTATCGCATTCTTGTATGTTTTTCTTGATATCTGAACCGTCAGCAGTTCACCGTGTTTCCATAAATATTTTAGAATCAATGCAAGGTCACTTTCTTTGAAAAATTGTGGAATATTTGTAATTATTATGTATTCGTATAAGTTGTTAGTAACGTATAGTTTCCGCCATATAAAAAGAGGTGCTTTATATCCTGTCTTTACAAGATATTTTGAGATTTTCTTGCAGAAATCTATTATACAGCAGGTCATATTTTTGCAGTCTGATTTTTTATCAAATTCCATCACTAGTAATCTTGTAGGTATGAAATCAATCAGAGTATCTGCATAAAGACACAGCCTTCTTTGACTTGCTCTTGTGAAGTATTTTATTTTACCTCTCCGTTGATTCTTGTTGGAATCCGGATTACAGCTTCCGCCATGATACGTCATTATCATGGTATGAGTTATCCTTACCCTTGGTAGTTTCTTCATTTTTTAATTGTCCTTTTTGTTTTTTTAAGGCAAAAATTATACTTTATTTATTTCGTCGTGTCTATTGCGTGTTTTTTTTTAAGATATAAAAAAACTTCCAGAGATTATCCGGAAGTTTTCAGGTTAATTTTTATTTAACATTGATTTTTCAAAATAGTAGATACAGGCGATTATAAATTTACTTCTTGATAAACCACTTTTTTTTGAAAGCTTGTTTATCATTTCTTTTTCTGTTGAAGTACAAGCAAAAGAAACCATAGTTTTTGCTGTTTCTTCTTTTTCTCTTTTCCTGCCAGTTTCATTTAGACCACCTCTAGGCAAACTATACCTCCTGTTAATTTATAATTTTTGATTTGTCATCAACTTTAATATATAACTATTTTAATAAAGTTTTAAATTATATTTGCCGATAATTAAAAAAAAGTTTAAATTATATGCCTGCTACATCCGGTTTTTTCGAGTATATTTTATGCATAAAAAGACTTTCGCTTAATACTGCAAACACTTACTGCCTGTTTGCAGATTTATTTGATTCTTACTGTAATTCCAAAAAAATCAGGATAAGTGATATTAATTTTTCAGAAATCATTTCATTTTTCATCGAAAAAAATTATACAAATAATCTAACAATTTCTACTGCAATAACTTCCCTCATAAGTTATGGAGACTATCTTTGTTACTGTAATTCCTGGCAAGACAATTTATTCAGAAATCTTGAACGGCCGCGAATTATAAGCTGCTATCGGACGCGATATCTTTCTGTCGAACAGGTTGATGTTTTTTTGAATTCAATTGATACTACAACAATTACAGGGTTACGAGATGCTGCTTTGTTTGAGCTTATATATTCAAGTGGACTTAGATGTTCGGAAGCTTGTAACCTTGAAATTAGTAACTTAAACCTTCAGAACTGTACTGTAATTATTATGGGAAAAGGAATGGTAGAAAGACAGGTTCCTTTTGGCTCTCTTGCAAAGCAGAAGTTAAATGATTATATGAAGATTGCAAGGCCTTTAATTCTCATGGGAAATAAATCAAAATACGTTTTTATCAGCAATTATACTAAAAAAAAACTCGATAGAAAAAATGTGTGGTACAGATTCCAGCTTTACATGGAAGCAGCAGGTTTAAAAACAGATGGATTATGTGTTCACACGCTCCGACATTGTTTTGCAACGCACCTTCTTGATGGAGGTGCTGACATAGAAACTGTCAGAATATTACTGGGGCATTCCTTACTTACGACAACAGCTATTTATACACACATCTCTTCAAAAAAGCTTGCAGAGTGTCACAGCATCTACTTCAGAATGTAGTAATATTACTACAATTCTATGTTTAATTCCTGATTATTTTATCTTGCATTATTACATATTGTTTTTTATGTTCGTTATCATAATCTTTCTTTAATTGCAATTCTTTCCCATTACTTTTAAATAGCTTGTATATATTTTTCTTTTCTTCAACA
>JAILQA010000480.1 GCA_024699205.1 Treponema sp.
TTAGTAATAAAGTGAACAAAGTGTATTTTTTCATCATATTATAAATCCTGATTATTCTTTAGAAATCTTTATTTTTGAAATTGTTGAATCTTTTCCTACAAAGAGATTATTATCACTTGTGCGGATAAAGGCCGAATCAGCTTCAAATGTGAAGGAGCCTGTCATAATATTTGTTTTTTCTATTATATATACTGTGTATTCTTTGTCATTTTTTCCAAGCAGAAAATACATGCCGTTCATTTCTTCAATGGAAAGGATTTTTTTATCAATTTGAATGATAAAGTTTTCCTTTTTCTCAAGGTCATAGATTCCAAGGTGATTTTGATAATTATAGAAAACCCGCTGTCCATCAGAACTGAACTTTACAAAGGTTCTTCGGGTGAGGTCAGAATCTAAAAAGTGATGGAAAACAATTTTTGGCTGGTTATCTTCTTTATGGGCAAGCACAAATCTTTGTTTTTCAAGTCCAGAAATTGAAGCAACATACTGGCCATCGGGAGAAATATCAAGTCCGTACACAATTGCATAATCGCTTCCACCTGGAGCAAAGTTTATTTCCATTGTTCCGCTGTCGTTGTCAAATACCTTTATTGAACCGTCTGCATAGCCGCTGACAGTATAGTTTTCGTTTGAACTGAAGGCTGTGATAGGGATAGTACTTTCATAAGTCCATTTTATGTTTCCATCCTGGTCACAGGCTGAAAAAGAAGCTCCACCCGGCAAAAAGAGATATATTCTGTCATTATTGAAAAAGGGAAATCCGCTTCCTTTTATAATTCCTTTTTGAGTTCCATCATTTGAATAAAAAGGAATATTGCTGGCTTCTGTATTGTAAAGAGCAAAATAATCATTGGAAATTGCAGCTTTGGACGGGAAGGATTTATAAAGAGTGATTTCGCCGTCTTCTGTAAAATAACCGATTGACTGGTCTACCTTGAAGTTTAATAAAGTTTTTGCTTCTGAAAGTTGCGTGATTTCTGGTTCGTTGAGATTTATAATCCATTCTGGGGTAAAAGTGTATTCTTTTGAAAGCGGTTTTGAGGCTAAAATTATGTACAAAAATATAAAAATAATCGAAATTGTTATAAGCAAAGGAAAAATCTTTTTAACTTTCATATTCTTTTATTATATAAGAATAAAGGGTAAAAATCAATTTATAATGCGTTTGCTGTGGTTGCTGTGGTTGGCGAAACCTCTGAATGGATTTTTTACATCTATTGACAAAATACCGTAAAGTATGCAAAATATTCTAAGGATTTCATATAATATTTTATTAGGGAAGTAAAAATGCAGGACGATATTCTTACAATTGAAGAAGTTGCAAAATATTTAAGAGTTTCAGACAGAACAGTTTATGATTGGGCCCAGAAGGGGGAGATTCCTGCCGGTAAAATCGGTACTGTATGGCGTTTCAAAAAATCAGAAGTTGAAAATTGGGTTAACGCACGACTTTCTTCTGACCTTGCAAAAAAATCTGAATCTGATATTCAGTTGAAAAATATTTTATCTCCTGACAGAATTGTTTTTATAAATCAGAGTTCAAAGCGTGATGCCCTGGTTCAGCTTGCAGATACTCTTGCTACTGCACCTCAGGTTAAAAACGCACAGGAGCTTACTGCAGAAATATTAAAGCGCGAAGAGTTAATGTCAACAGCAATTGGAAGGGGAATTGCAATTCCTCACGTAAGACTTTCTTCTGTTACAGATTTAGTTATGGCTGTTGGAATCTGCAAAAAGCCTATTGAATTTCAGGCAATTGATGATAAACCTGTTAGTCTTATGTTTATGATTGCAGCGGCTTATAATCAGCATTCTTATTATCTTAAAACAATTTCAAATTTTGCAGCAAAATTCAAGCAGGACGATTTGATTCAGAAGATTATTGATTCAGAATCAGAAAATGAAGTTTTTGAATTATTGCAGAACAATTAATTTTTTTTTAGACTGAAAACTTTACGGTAAAAATACAGGAAACCACTTGCTTCTGTCGGCAAAATCCTGGGCAATCATTCCCCAGGTGACTTTAGCGGTGGTTTCTCCTATTAAAAACTCCTTTTCACTTCCTTCAAGTACATATTTTTGTCCTGGGGCATCCATTTCTACACTTGCAAGGGCATGTGAAAATTCCGGCGAAACCAATAAAAGTGATTCATAACCCATACTGCGCATGAACATACAGATTAAAAGACTTCGTGAGTCGCAATCGTTTCCTTCTCCACAAATTGTAGCAGGCAGGGAAGTGAAATCAGAACTGCTTTTGCTGGCATTATTGCGTTTATAATCAAAATCCTGGACCCAAGTCAGCAGGGTTTGAGCGATAAATAAATCCTGATTTTGAGGTGATTTTATCATTGCAAGAGGAACAAGCACATCAAGCACATCCGAAATGCAGTTTTCAAGTCTTCCAAAGGAGTCACGGTAAATCAGTCTGTAATAGCGTTCCCATGCCTTTTGTTTGAGAGGATGATTTGCATAGAGCGTGAGAACCGAGAATTCCATATCGATTAAGAAATTTGCACCTTCAAGGTCAGATTTGTCCAGATTTGTATGAATTCTCTGGCCGGCGATGTTGAGATTTACATCCTTTTTTCCTTCTTTTGGAAAGGCATAAGTTACGATAATTCCTGGGGTAGAATAATATTCCTGATTTGTGCAGAGGGAATTGAGCAGGGACATAATAAACTGATTGCAAACTGGACGTTTATCTTTGGGAGCATAGCAGATAAGATTTAAAAAGGCGCCTGGATTTTGAAGGGGAGCAGAAACCGCCCAGCCAGCGTAATCCTGATCAAGAGTCATGGAAAAATCGGCAATTGCACAGTTCGAGCCATTCCATGTGAACTGGTCAATATCAAAAGTGCCCGAAAGCTTTTTTAGAGCGACTTCCAGAGAAAAGTGCGAATCAGTGATGTTTGGGTCTTTATAAACTACAAGGGCAAGACAGACAGGAATGTTGGGATGTGAGAAAAAATAAGAACCATTCTGCGGATCAAAATCATCCAGAACAAATCCTTCCGGAAAATCAAGTGAATATTTATAGACCGAATCATTTACAACTTCTGCGAAGGAGGGAAAAAGATTCAGAAAAAAAATTGCGAGTGCAAGTGCCTTTATCCGGCGGAAATTGATGTGGAAATTAAATTGTCGAAAATTGAATAGTCGTTTGTTTGCTCTTGTCATTTTAAAATACCTCGTTTATAGTATTTTCATGCTTATTCCTATTATATACGAAGATGACGAAATTTTCATCATAAATAAACCAACTGGGCTTGCAGTTCAGGGCGGTGAAAAAATAAAACATTCACTGGATAAAGATTTTTCGGAGCAGGTAGGTTACAAAATTTATCTGGTTCATCGCCTGGATAAGGATACCTCCGGACTGATGATTGTTGCTAAAAATCCTGTGAGTGCGAATAAGTGGACAAAGCTGATTTCTTCTAAGACTGTAGAAAAAGAATACATTGCAATTTGCTGCGGAAAGATTTCGCCTAAAAAAGGAGTGATAAGCGAGGATATAGTCCAGCACGGACAGACCAGGCGGGCGGTTACAGATTATCTGGTGACGGATGAATGGATGGTAACTCCTGAAAAGAATGCCGAAAATATGCCAGGTGTAGGGGGGAATTACGAGCAGAAATCAGGCGCAGGGGGAAATTACGAGCAGGAAGCTGAACAAGAGACTTTTACTTTTTCGAAAATCCAGTTGAAGCTTCACACCGGCCGCATGCACCAGATAAGGATTCATTTAGCAAAAAACAACTGTCCCATTTGCGGTGATGATCAGCACGGAAACTTTAAATTGAACAAAAAATTATGGAAGATTTTTAGGATTAAGCACCTTCTGCTTTGTTCGTATAAGTTGACGCTGCCGATTAAGGGGAAGATGCAGACCTTTGAGATTGAAGTGCCGGAGGAGATGAAGGGGAGAATCGGTTGTTGAGAATGACAATTTTTAGAATCTATGTTATATTTTAACTGTTAGAGGTGTATTATGGCAGAAAAACTTATGAAAATGTATGAAATGATGTCAGCATCCGCACAGAAAGAACTATATGATTTCGCACTTTTTTTGCTTTCAAAAAATGAAGACCAATCTGTTTCTACCTCTAGAAAGTCTATGTATGGTGTCTGGAAAAACGATTCTTTCTATATGTCACCTGATTTTGATGAACCTCTGGATGATTTTGCGGAGTATATGTGATGGAATATTTATTAGACACACATACAATCCTATGGTATTTGTTTGGTGATACTCGACTTTCAAAAAACGCAAAGCAAATAATTGAATCTAATGATTGTTTTTACAGTTATGTTTCTTTTTGGGAGATCTCAATCAAGCAAAGCAAGAAAAAATTAGAGTTTGCACATACAGTATATGAGATTGACAAAATGTGCAGAGCATCTGGTTTCCGATATTTACCATTAACTCTTGATGATTTTAATCAAGTTCGTAATCTTCCCTTTCAAGAAAATGTAAAACATAATGATCCTTTTGACAGATTGCTAATTTCTCAGGCAATCGAG
>JAILQA010000487.1 GCA_024699205.1 Treponema sp.
CAGTTAAAAGGTAAAACAAACAAATATATGATTGGTGTTCCTTTTGTATATCTTGATGCAGTTGCACAGGTTGTAAAAGGTTCAAATATCATTCTCGCTGCACAGGATGTTGCTGCAACTTCAAACGGAGCCCATACTGGTGAAGTTTCTACAGCAATGCTTAAAGATATTGGCTGTCAGTGTGTAATCATTGGTCACTCAGAACGCCGCCACGAAATTGGAGAAAGTGATGAACTTATCAACAAAAAGGTTCGCAAGGCTCTTAATGACGGTCTCGAAGTTGATCTTTGTATCGGTGAACTTTTGAGTGAACGCGAAGCTGGAGAAGCTGAACAGGTTTGTGCTTTTCAACTTTCAGCCGGACTTGCAGGCGTTACAGAAGATCAGATGAAAAAAATTACTATTGCTTATGAACCTGTATGGGCAATTGGCACCGGAAAAACTGCTACTCCAGCTGATGCTCAGGCAATTCATAAGTTTATCCGTGGTTATATTGCAAAGCTTTACAATCAGAAAGTTGCAGATGAAATCATCATTCAGTATGGTGGTTCAATGAAAGCTTCTAATGCTAAAGAATTGCTCGCTCAGCCAGATATTGACGGTGGTTTGATCGGCGGTGCTTCTCTTAAAGCAGAAACTTTTGTTCCAATTTGCGAAATGTAATATAGACAAAAATCTACTTTTTCAATAGAATTACAAAACTATATTTAGATTAAAATAAAATTGGAGAAATAAAATGGGTACAGTTGGTATTGTTCTTTTAGTATTTTTTATCATCGTTTGTTTTTTACTTATTCTTTTGATTGCAATTCAGGACGACGGTGAAAACGGAATGGGTGGACTTTTAGGTGGTCGTGGAACTGCTGCATTTGGTTCTCATTCTGCAAGCGTTCTTACAAAAACAACCTGTGTATTAGTAGTTTTATTTTTTGTTCTTGCATTCGGACTTGCATTTGTAAATAAAAAACCAAAGCTTGATTCATCTATTGAAGAAAAAGTTACAGAGACAACTGTTACCGATGGAACTGCAAGCTCAGAAGATGCAGAAAATGCTTCTGCTAAATGGTGGGATTCTACCGAAGAAACAACAGAAGCTTCTGAATCTACAGAAGACGCAGAATAATAAAACAATCGGTAAAAACCAAAACTTACTCTTTAATAAAATCTGTTGTCTTTAAAAAATCGAGGCAACAGATTTTGAGGTTTTAAAATGGCAGATAATAACGAAGAAATTAATGTAATTGCACATCTTCTTCAGGTAGAAAAAAATGCCTCTCTCTTAATAGACAATGCCTTAAAAGAAGCAGAACAAAAACTTGCACAAGCTCGCTCTCAGGCTAATCTTGAATTTAAACAGAAATACGAAGCTTGTGTAGGTAATTTAGAGAACGAATATAATCAGAAATTAAACGAAATCCAGACAGACCATGACAAATTATTCGATGATTTTAAGGAGTCCCTCCAAAGTCAGCCAAAGAATAATGCCAGATTTAATAATTTGCTGGAGAGTCTTTTGTTTGCGGACAAATAGTGCGGAGGTTTTGTAATGGATAATACTTCGGCTATATTGTTTTGTTATGCTAAAGCTGCCGGCCAGCTAAAAAAGTCCTTTGTCGGTGATAAAATCAATTTACTCTTTGAACAAAATTCCCTCTCTGATTTATGGACTTTGATTTTTAAAGAGCCTGTTCCTGCAGTTCCCGAAGTTCTCCTTGCAAAAGAAATAGAAAAAAAAGCACTTTCCAGATTTATTTCACAGTATGAGTTTTTTATCAGTCAATTTGATAATCCGCCATTAGTTTTAACCACACCATTAAGACGCTATGAGGTTGAAAATCTTAAGGAAATCTGTGACTCACTTGCTGCCAACGAAAAAGATTTGCCGGAATTAATAGATTTACATGGAAAGACAGTTTTAAAAACCGAGTTCTGGCCGGATATTGCTGCAATTACAAAAGATACAATTTACGATTGGTTGAATACAGCTCCCAAAAAGGAAGACCAGCAGCATTTTGAATTTAAACTGGATTTACAGCTGGTTCAAACTTTGTGGAAATCAATACAATCTTGTCATGGCGACAACAAACAGGCTCATATCAAATTATTCAAAGAAGAGTTTGTAATCAAAAATGTAATCTGGGCATTACGCCTTTTGCTTTATTATGGAATGTCCCGTGAGCAGATAATTGATAATCTTTTTTACGTAACTGAAGCACCTGATGCGTCTGATCCTGTTGCTGGACCTGCTATAAAGGTTCTTGATTATGACGTAGAAAATTACAGTGATTGGGAAAATTGGGATTACGCAAAATTTCTTAATCCAAAGGTTGAAGGCGAAGTATGGAGAGTAAATCCGGCCTGGATAGAAAAAAGTAGTGTATTAAATGTGAAAAATCGTGCTTATGCAACTTTTCATCAAAATCCTAATGAGGATGTCGCACTCGTTGCATGGTTTAAATTAAAAAGTTTTGAGTTAAACTGTATAAGAACTGCGGTAGAATCGTTAAGATTAAATGTAGGTTCTCAGGAGGCAATGACAATTCTGGGAATGGATTCTGAAAAACGGGAGAAGGAATAAAAGTATGGCAAAAACAACAGAAATGAGATTGCTGGAACTTATGGTGCTCAAACAGGATGTTTCTTCGGTCATTGAATATATCGGGAAAAAAGGCAGTTTTCAGTTTCAACATAAAATAGCTTCAGATTCAAGCACAGAAGGGGATTCTTCTAATGAGCTTAGTACATCAGGCTCTTCTTCATCAAAAATCTTGAATCTGGATTACGAAATCTATTCAAGTCTGAAAAATGCTTCGGTAGCTTTAAACATCCCTCTTGAAAGCAATGATATTACAGATTCAAACAAACCTTCGGACGAGGACAGAAACGATGCAGCAAGAATACTTTCTGCATACCGTGATTTATCTGAACGTCTTGAAAATGCAATAAAAGCCGCTGCAAAAGTTGAAGATACCTACAAGGAAACAACAGCCTTTGCAAATCTCCAGGTTTCTTATTCAGAACTTGACCATCTTTCCTTCATATCACTAAAAATTGGAAAAATTGCGCCATCTGTTTTTGACGAATTAAAGGAACGTGTCGGTGGCAATGCAGTAATTATTTCTTTAGGTCAGGATAATTCACATATACTTGTTGCCTGCTCAAAAAAGAACCGAGCCGCTGTAGATTCAGACCTTGCATTTTTTGGATTTGTAGAAATTGAGATTCCAAAAGATTTCAAGGGAGTCCCTCCAGAGTTGCTTGAAGGCCTGGAAAATCAGAAAAGAGAAGCCCAGAAAACAGTAGATGAATTACAGGTAGAAAAAAATAATTTTGCCGAAACTCATAAAGAGATAATTCATAAGCTTATAAAGTCTTTTGCAATTGCCGTTCAGATTGCCGATGTCGAAAAACAGCTGGAATCTACAGAACTGGTTTACAGAATTACAGGCTGGGTTCCAAAAGCGTATTGCGAAAGCTATATGAAAGAGCTTGATAATCTTACAGAAGGCCGAATCGCTCTTAGAGTTTACGAACCTTTTGAGGTTCCTTCTGTTATGTCCGGCAAAGAGCAGGTTCCTGTAAAATTAACTCACGGAAAGTTTGTAAAAAGCTTTGAACGCATGATTTTTAGTTATGGTTCACCGGTTTACGGAACTATTGACCCAACTCCTTTTGTTGCAATCTTCTTTACCCTTTTGTTCGGAATTATGTTTGGTGATTTAGGACAGGGACTTGTTTTTGTTCTTGCCGGTATTCTTATGGCCCGCAAAGTTATAAAGGTAGGTGGCTGGAATAAGTTTGCGCCTATTTTTATTGCAATTGGTTGTACTTCTTCCATAATGGGACTTCTTACTGGTGAGTTCTTCTCAAACGAAACTTTACTTGAGCCATTTTCTGAATGGGTAACTGGACTTTTTGGACAACCTCATGCGCCTATCCTTAAGATGATGCCGTCATCAGATCCATCTTCCATAAAAGTTATGTTCTCTGTATTTGGCTTTGCAGTTGCAGTTGGTTTTGTAATCAATTCAATCGGACTTATTATCAACATCATAAACAATCTGATTAAAAAGAGATTTGATGAAGCTTTCTTTGGTAAAAATGGACTTGCAGGAACAATTTTCTTCTGGTATGTAGTTTACGTTGTAATTAAATTAGTTGCTTTCAAAAAGCCAATTGCAGTTTATGACTGGGTTATAATTGGTATAGCACTCTTCTTTGCAGCCTTCTGCGAACCTTTTGAAAATCTTGTTGCTGGAAGACGTCCTCTTCTTGAAAATGGAGTCGGAACTTTTGTAATTTCAGGTATTGTAGAATTAATTGAAGTTATTTCCGGATATCTTTCAAATACAGTCAGCTTTGTGCGAGTTGGTGCATTTGCCCTATCCCATGCCGTCCTTGATTTCCTTATCCTTACTTTAACACAAATGTGTGGTGGTGAAGGCAGTGTCGCAGGAATAGCAATACTTATTGTCGGAAATGCAATTGTAATAGTGCTTGAAGGAATGATTGTTGCCATTCAGGTAATTCGACTTCAGTATTACGAGTTTTTCTCCAAGTTCTTCCACGAGACTGGACGCGAGTTCAAACCATTTAAGTTTGAATATAAATAAACTTTAAAATGAATACAAATAAAAAATAAGGAATATATATACATATAAAGGAGTAATATTTTATGAAAAAAAGAATCTTTGCTGTTTTAGCTGTTTTATCATTCACTGCTGCTGCAATCTTTGCAGAAGAAACTGGAGATGCTTCTGCTGCTGAAGCTGCTTCTGGTATGACCGGAGCTCTTAAGTATATTGCTGCTGCTATTGCTGTTGGTCTTGCCTGTATTGCTGGTGGTTTGGCTGTAGGAAAAATCGGTTCCTCTGCAATGGGTGCAATGAGCGAAAATCCAGAACTTTCTGGTAAGGCCCTTCCTTTTGTAGGTCTTGCCGAAGGTATTTGTCTTTGGGGAATGTTGGTTGCAGTTTTAATCCTTATTCTCTAGTTGTCTTATAGATTTTTTAGATTTTTTAGATTTTATAGATGAACTTTTATATTATCGGAAGCCGCGAAATCGTTCTGGCTTTTAAGATGATAGGAATAACGGGGGCTGTTGTTGAAAACCGTTCTGAAGCGCTGGAAGTTTTTAACCGGGTTACAGGAAAAGGTGGATTAAGCAATATTCCTACCGAAGAACATCCTCGAGTTTTGATTTTAAGCGAGGATGTAGCCTGTCTTATTGAAAGTGAAGAAGTTGAGTGGCAGAAAACAGGAAAGTTTCCTCTGATTGTTGAAGTACCTGGAATAAACGGTCATATTGAAGGTCGTAAAACTTTGACTGATTCGATTAGGGAAGCAATAGGTATAAACATTTAACTAGGATAAAATATGCAGGAATTAAGATCTTCCGAAATACTTGATAAAGAGATTCTGTCAGATGCACAGAGAAAAATTGAACATATTCTGGCAAATGCGAATGAAGAATGTGAAAAACTTTTGTCAGGTGTAGAACAAAGAGTATCGGACGCAAAAAAAGAAAAGGAATCTTTTTATGAAAAAAAATTGATGACTCAAAAGAAAAATCTGGATGCTTCGCTTCCTCTGGAAGAGCAGCGTTTTAAGGTTTCTTTTATTCAAGATTCTGTAATTGATGCTATAAATGCCTATCTTTTTTCTCTTAGTGAAGAAGAACGTATAAAAATGCTGGTTCAAAACTTTCATTTTAATTTTGACAAAAAAATTAATGCATATATTTATGGATTCAATCTTGAAGCAGTAAAAAAGTTTCTTTCAAAAGAATTGGGCAGTAATTTAGGAACTTGCAGTAAAACTGAGTTCGGAAAAATTGTCATTGAGAAAGATATCGGCCTTTCAAAAAATGAAGGCATAATTTTAGAAGCAGAAGATAAATCTTTACGTGTTCATCTTACTCTTGTAGAAAAAATCAGTCATATTTTAGATAAAAATAGGGCTGAATTGTCTGAAGCTTTATTCGGGCAGGGAAATTAAAATGATTGAAGGAAAAATTACCCGCATTTCCGGTCCTATTATTTATGCAGAAGGTTTGGACGGCTGCGGTCTCTATGATGTAGTTGATGTTGGTGATAAAAAACTAATCGGTGAAATCATACGTCAGAATAAAGGAAATGCCACAATTCAAGTTTATGAGGAAGACACTGGTATGCACGTTGGAGAAAAGGTTGTGTGTACTCAGCGTCTGCTTTCCTTGCGTTTAGGACCTGGTCTGGTTGGAAATATTTACGATGGTATACAGCGTCCTTTAAAATCCATGTATGAAAACAGTGGTGCCTTTCTTATTCCCGGAGAGCGTACAGAACCTCTGGACTTAAATAAGACATGGCATTTTGAAGCTGATGAGAGCCTTGCTGCTGGAAGTTCAATTTATCCGGGCTGTATTCTTGGAACGGTAAAAGAAACCCAATCAATTACTCAAAAAATTATGGTTGCTCCGGATATCCGCGGAAAAACTCTTAAAACTTTTAAAGGAAGCGGTGAATATACTGTTGACCAGGTAATCGGAACAACTGAGTTTGACGAAGAAATTAAGCTTTCTCATTATTGGGCTGTAAGAAGCCCTCGTCCTTATAGCGCAAAGCTGGGAGTTTCAGAACCTCTGGTTACAGGTCAACGTGTAATTGATGTATTTTTCCCTCTCAGTAAAGGTGGAACTGCTGCCATTCCAGGTGGATTTGGTACCGGCAAAACAATGACACAGCACGCTGTTGCAAAATGGTGTGATGCAGATTTAATTGTATACATTGGTTGTGGTGAGCGCGGAAACGAAATGACAGAAGTTCTTTCTGAGTTCCCTGAGTTGATTGACCCTAGAACC
Organism: Treponema sp.; assembly: GCA_024699205.1. GTDB lineage: Bacteria > Spirochaetota > Spirochaetia > Treponematales > Treponemataceae > Treponema_D. The sequence continues at coordinate 6,842 of JAILQA010000487.1, forward strand.
GGACGTTCCATCATGGAGCGAACAATTCTTATTGCAAATACATCAAACATGCCGGTAGCTGCCCGCGAAGTTTCCCTTTATTCAGGAATTACTCTTGCAGAATATTTCCGCGACATGGGCCTGGACGTAGCAATCATGGCAGACTCAACCTCGCGCTGGGCAGAAGCTCTCCGTGAACTTTCTGGTCGTATGGAAGAAATGCCAGCTGAAGAAGGTTTCCCTGCTTATCTTCCTACAAGACTTGCTTCCTTTTATGAACGTGCAGGACGAGTAACAACCTTGAACAGTCAGGAAGGTTCTGTCTCTGTTATTGGAGCTGTTTCTCCTCCAGGCGGCGACTTTAGTGAACCTGTTACCCAGCATACAAAACGCTTTATCCGCTGTTTCTGGGCACTGGACAGGGAATTAGCAAACGCCAGACATTATCCTGCAATCGGATGGATAGATTCCTATTCAGAATATGCAGAGGAAGTTCGTGACTGGTGGGAAGTAAAAAATCCTCTCTGGGCTAAACTCAGACAGCAGGCTCTTGATTTGCTTAAAACTGAACAAAAGCTTCAGCAGATTGTCCGACTTATTGGACCAGATGCTCTGCCACCAACCCAGCGCTTGATTTTAAAAGTTGCTGATATGATTAAAATAGGATTTTTGCAGCAGAATGCTTTTGATGATATCGATAAATATTGTTCAATAGAAAAGCAGATTTTAATCCTTGATTTGATTATGGAATATTACAACCGTGCTGACGCCCTTCTTAAAAATCAGGCCCTGCTGGTAAGAGTTGCAAATCTTCCTGTATGTGATGAGCTGGTTAGAATTAAAATGCAGTATTCAAATGACCAGATTGATAAAATTGAAGAAATCAGGGTACGCATGAATGAACAGCTTTCCGAATTGGAAAGAGTTTATTCTCCGCAGCGAAAGTAATCTGAAAGCAAAAGAGGTTTTGGAGTAGAATATGAAAGGTGTAGAATATCGTGGAGTTTCTTCTGTAGACGGACCAATTATAGCCTTAAAGCGTACGGAAAATATTTTTTATAACGAAACCGTATGTGTCCGCGACAGAAACGGCAACAAAAGAACAGGAAAAGTAGTTGATATTTCAGAAAAGGCTGCAATCGTTCAGATTTTTGGAAGTACAACTGGACTTGACCTTGATGAATCCACGTTTGAGTTTTTAGATGAACCTCTGGAGCTTAGAGTAGGGGAGGGCTTGCTGGGACGTGTATTCAACGGACTTGGCGAACCTATTGACGGATATCCTGAAATCTTCAGTTCAGAAAAACGCAATGTAAATGGAAATCCAATCAATCCTTTTGCAAGAATCTATCCGCGAGACTTTATTCAGACAGGTATTTCTGCAATTGACGGAATGAACTCTCTGGTACGAGGACAGAAGCTTCCTATTTTTTCTGGAAACGGTCTTCCTCATAATAAACTTGCAGCCCAGATTATCAGACAGGCAAAACTCCGTAACAGTGATGAAAAGTTCGTAATGGTTTTTGCAGGCATGGGAATTAAATATGATGTTGCAAAGTTCTTTGTTGACACTTTTGAAGAGTCAGGTGTACTTGCAAACGTTGTTATGTTCCAGTCTCTTGCAGATGCACCGAGTATTGAACGAATTATTACCCCGCGCTGTGCCCTTACCGCCGCAGAATACCTTGCTTTTGATAAAGGAATGCATGTTCTGGTAGTTATGACAGATATGACAAACTACTGCGAAGCTCTCCGTGAAATCTCAACCACGCGTGGAGAAGTTCCTGGACGAAAAGGCTATCCTGGTTATCTTTATTCAGACCTTGCAGAACTTTATGAACGCGCTGGTAAAATCAAAGGCAGTGAAGGTTCAATTACACAGATTCCAATTCTCACTATGCCTAATGATGATATTTCTCATCCAATTCCAGACCTTACCGGTTATATCACAGAAGGCCAGATTGTACTTGACCGCGAATTGTTCCAGAAGGGCCTTTATCCACCTGTAAGCGGTCTGCCAAGTCTTTCCCGCCTTATGAAAGACGGTATTGGCCCTGATATGACCCGCGAAGACCATGCAAATCTTTCTTCCCAATTGTTTGCTTCTTATTCAAAAGTAAAAACAATCAGAAATCTTGCTGCAATTATTGGTGAAGAAGAATTAAGTGATTTGGACCGGCAATATCTCCGCTTTGGTGAACGTTTTGAAAATGAGTTCCTCGGACAAAGTGAATACGAAGACCGAACAATAGAAGATACACTTACTATAGGTTGGGATATTCTAAAAGAGCTTCCTGTGGAAGAGCTTACACGAATCAAGCCTGAGTTTATAGAAAAATATTCTGGTGCAGGCCAAACTGAACCAGGTATGTAGCGGTGGACTGAAAATATGGCAAAATTGAATGTTTCACCTACAAAATCAAATCTTCTCGCAATTAAGGACCAGTTAGCTGTTTCTACCAACGGTTATGAGCTTCTTGAAGAAAAACGCGAAATCCTTGTCCGCGAGCTTATGCATCTGGTTGAACAGGTAAAGCTGCTTGAGACCGAAATCGATAGTGTAGTCAAACAGGCATATCCGTCATTTAAAAGAATGCTCATGCTTGATGGTGCCGACCAGATTGAACGTATTTCTCATGGTATTCATTATGATTTTGATATGAACGAAAAAGTTGTTACTGTAGGTGGAATGCAGTTTGAAACAATTGATGTAGAATTGCCGCAAAAAGAACTTTTTTATTCCTTTTTTGGAACCTACGCCAACACGGATGAAACTATCATGAAATTTTTTGAGCTTCTTGGTTTGCTTACTCAGATGGCTTCTATTCGTACCATTGTGTGGCGACTGGCAGAAGAGGTAAAACGCACTCAACGCCGAGTAAATGCTTTGGATAAAATGATTATTCCTCAGGCACAGGAAACAAAAACTTACATAGAAAGCGTTCTTGAAGAGCGTGAACGCGAAAATATTTTTGTTTTGAAGGCCCTCAAACGCAAAAATTCAACTCAGAAGAAGGATTAGCCGAAAATAATCATAAGGCGAGGATTGAGTATGAAAGATTTTGTAAAAAAAATACTTGTTGCAATCAACGGTACTGAAAATTCTATTCATGCGGCAATGTATGCAATCATGCTGGCAAAAAGTTATAATGCCCAGCTCAAATTTATTTACGTTGTCGATTCTGCGACAGTCCGTTATCTCGGAATAAATAAGGTTTTAATTCAAGAAGACCAGCCGGATTTTACCCCTGATTTGAATTCAGAAGGACAAACCAGTCT
>JAILQA010000035.1 GCA_024699205.1 Treponema sp.
TAATGTCGAGTCAGACTCTTGAATATGATATGGCTATGAGAATTAAAAATCTTCTTCAGGCAAAAAACATGGTTGTAAACATTATTGTAGGCAACGGTATGAGCCTTGATGAAGATTACAATTATATCATTCCATGGCTGAACTCTCAGGGAATACTTGCTAATCCGTTATACATTGATGATCCGGCCTTTGCAACAAATCTTTCACTTGCATCGGGACCACTGCTCGTAATTGGTGACAGTAACATAAACATAGATAACGCAATTGCAATTGAAAACTATATTCTTGAAAAAAAAGGCAATGCAGTTTTTGCAGTAAGTCCTTACAGCTGTAGTATTGAAGGAGAATGGAGCCTTACTTCAAATACGCGTACAAATATTGTAGAAATGCTCGAAAACTGGGGCGTTACCTTTACAGATAAAATTGCAGCAGACATTTCCTGTGCAAGAATAACAATGACTTCTGATGATAATTATACAGAAGTTTTAAATTATCCTTTGTGGATAAGCCTTTTGCCGCAGGAGTTCTGCCGGCTTGGAATGACGCTTTTCTGGCCTGTAAAACTAGAACTTTCGCAGAATGCAACTCCTTATCTGGTTACCAGTTCCATGGCATATACTTATAAAACAGACCGGGCAAGTCCAAAACGTCTTATAGAAACAAATCCTTTTTACGTACAGCCAGAAACTGCTGCAGACAAAGAAAAAGGCACAAAGATTATTGGTGCGCAGATTACAGGTCCGTTAAGCGGCTTGTATAATCTTGCTTCCTGCGACGATTCAAATATTATAGTTATTCCTGATCAGTACTTTTTGAATACTTTGATGACAGGCTACATAGGCGGAGACTTTGGCGATTACAGAAACTTTGAGTTTATTTCTAACTGTATTTTGAATCTTGCAGGAGAAAGTGAACTTGCACAACTTCAGTCAAAAACAACAAGAGACACAAGCCTGTATAAAGTAACAGACGAGCTGCAATTCCTTAAGCTAAGGCTGTTAGTTTTTATTATGATTTTTATTGTGATTCCGATGGTAGAGATTCTGGGGGCCTTATGTTTCAGAAAATTACGCAACCATATGGGGTCCTTCGACAAGCTCAGGAACCCCAACGCGTGGTCCAATAACCCCAACGCGGGGTCCCTGAATCAAAAAGCGGGGTCCCTGAGCCTGTCGAAGGGCAAATCAAATCAAATTATCTTAGTAACCCTGATTACCATCCTCACAATCACAGAACTTTTATATCTTACTGTATTCTCCAAAACAGGTGAAAAAAGGCGCCATCAGCAGGAAATACAGCTGCTTCATGAGGCAGACATTTCGCAGATAGACGGAATAATAATCCAGGGAAACAATGAAGGTCTCATCTTAAAAAGAACAGATGACATGTGGCTTCTTACAGATATGTCAAATCCGGGTTCAAGTATTCCTGCAGACACTCAGCGGCTTGCCAAGCTTTTTGTAAATCTTGTTTCAAAGCATACAATAACTAAGACAGGAAAGAAAGACAACAGCATTATAAACACCTACGGTCTTGATGAAACTAATGGTATGGTCATAAGTCTTTTTAAAGATGGTACAGAATATCAGCGGTTATATTTTGGCTCAACAGATTTTTCGCAGTCACGCAGGTATTTTACAACGCTCGAACTTAATTCAGTTTTTCTCTTTGATTCTTCGTTTGAAAATTTTTTAAGTACAAGCGTTCAAAGCTGGAGCGACCCGTACATAATTTCACAGCAGCTTAAAGATGAAGTTTTTCAAATGGGCGAACCTCAGGATGTAGATCCAAAAATATTTGAACTTCGTCACGGCGGCATTGCAGAAGCTTTGATTGATCTTCCGTTAGATCTTTCATTTACAATCCAGATGGGCGACAAATCTACAATCACGCTTGATATTTACGAATATCCTGCTGACGATTCTGTTCAGGAATATGTAGTTTCTACAACTTTTGATTCACCACGTCTTGGAAAATCTTTTTCGTACAAAACAAGAATCAGCTTGTGGACTTACAACAAAATCAAAGAAATTATGTTGTAAAGAAAATGAACTAAAACACAGTTCCATATAAAGTTTG
>JAILQA010000088.1 GCA_024699205.1 Treponema sp.
AGTATCAGGAGGAATTTCAGTTTTTCCAATACATACTTCCAAAAAAGAAGAATTAATTCGTTTTGCAGACATGGCTTTAAGTATTGCAAAAAAAAATGGAAAAAATAATTTTGCTTATTTTGAACCTTTCATGCAGCAGAATTTTATACGTCACCTTACTTTAGAATCAAAAATGGCTTCAGCATTGATAGAATCTTCTTTTAAGCAGGTTTACCAGCCACAGTTTGACATTCATACAGGGAAATTGCGAGGATTTGAAGCCCTTATCCGCTGGCAAGACAAGGATCTTGGAGATATTCCGCCTTCGATTTTTATTCCTCTCGCTGAAGAATCAGGCCTTATAATTTCCATAGGAAACTGGGTTCTTAATACTGCTTTCAAAACAATTAAAAGATGGCAGACAAGATTTAATTTCCATGGAATTATGTCCGTAAACGTCTCTCCTGTACAGCTTAGCCAAGACACCTTTATTTTTGAGCTGAATAATCTGATTCAAAAATACGGGATAGACCCAAATCTCCTCGAAATAGAAATCACTGAAGGTGTAATGATAAATAATATGAACGAAACTATTGATAAACTTCAGGCATTAAAAGATATGGGAATCAAAGTTTCGCTCGACGATTTTGGAACCGGCTATTCGTCCTTAAACTACCTGCAAATGCTTCCGCTGAATACACTAAAAATTGACAAATCCTTTATAAGCAATATCACCTCTGAAGATGGAGTTCAGGCAAACATAACAACTTCAATTATCAGTATGGTAAAAAAGATGGGACTGGAAACAATTGCAGAAGGCGTAGAACAGCCGGAACAGCTGGAATTGCTCAACAAGTTTGACTGCGACAATGTTCAGGGATATTTAAGAGGAAAACCAATGCCGGTTCATCTTTGTGAAGAATATCTTTCTGGAAATGAAAAAGCCCTGATTACAATTCGTAGTTAGAGTTTATATTCAAGATAACGGACTCTTCCTTCCTCAACAGCCCTTTTTATCTCTTTTTCACGCCCGCTCAAAACGGAAGAACCCGTTTTTACTTCAATCAAAAGAACCTCTTCAACAGGTTTTCCCTCTGCCATTCCTGTAAATCCAATAAAATCGACAGGCTTACCAATAAAACGAAGGTCCCCGGCATTACAGGGAAAGTTTGGCAGAAAAGGTGCAATTTGTTCCACCATCTGCCCATTCAAAACCGAACGAGAACGTGTAATCGCATCTGAGCGCTCTTTTTTAATCTGCTTCATAAATCTGATTTTCTGAATAACCAGCAGAACAATGAAAAAAAGGCAAACCCCTCCAGTAAAATAAGACGCTAGTAACGGAGAAGCAAATACTTTGTTTATAATCTGAACTATAATTTCTTTGAACATGAAATAATTATAAAAAATAATCAATAATTTTTCGATAATAAAGCAGCTGTTTATTGCTATTTTAAATTACATTGCTACTAGCTGCTTTTACAGTTTGCAGGCAAACTGTACATTAGTACTTTAAGGTGCAAGCAGCTGAACATTAAATTTTTAAACTGCATTGCTACCAGCTGCTTTTAGTTTATTTATATTTTAAGGAGAACGGAACGAATGAAAAAAGCATTTATATTGATTACACTTCTTGCTTCAAGCATTTATTGCACTGCCGCCGAAAAAAGCGTTAAATTCCAGTTCAAGCAGAAAAAGGATGATGCCTACAGTTATATTTCTACCGTAGAAGAAGACGTATATTACAATAACTATCTGAATCATCACTCCCAGATTATAAACAGAATCTCCTCCCGCGTTATAAACACAGCCAGCGACGGAGAAGCCTTTATTTATGCAAATTACATGACAACCGACAATACAATCAGCAATCGCACAGGCCGACATCTGGTTTGGGGTGAAGATACAACAAGCGTTTTTGCCCGCAAGGCTAATGGAGAAATGACAATCTCTGATGATATTTTTATGCCGACAGTAAGAAACGTTCCTCTTTTTTCTGATAAGGCAATTGCTCCAGGCGAATCATGGAGCGCAGAAGGAAAAGAAGTTCAGGATGTCCGCAAAGCCTTCAACATGGATAAAGCCCTGATTTTTCCCTTCACGGCAACCTACACCTACAAAGGCACCACTAAAAAAGAAAACAAAGATAGCAAAGATAATAAGGACAATACAATTCTCAACATAATTGAAGTTGAATATTCCTTTGACTACAACCCCCCGGAGGAAGACCTGACAGAAGGTACAATTCTTGCAAGCTCCACCGGATATTCAAAACAAACCCTATACTGGGATAATAAAAAAGGTATTCTCGACAATTATAACGAAGAGTTTTTAATCAAAATCATCGATATCTACAATAATTCTTATGTTTTTACAGGCACAGCCCATGCCGAAATCACAGAATACAAATCTCTGAACAATGAAGCTACCGTGCAGGAAATCCAGAAAACAATCGACAAAATGAAGCTTGATAACATTTCTGTAAAAAAAGGTGATAAGGGCCTTACAATCAGCTTAGACAACATACAATTTGAAGCCGACTCTAACGTTCTTATGGAATCAGAAAAACTCAAACTACGAAAAATTGCCGATATTCTCAAACAATATTCCAATGATTTACTCATCACAGGACATTGTGCAGAACGCGGTACAGCAAAAGCAAGACAAAAGCTTTCCGAACAAAGGGCAGAAAGCGTGGCAGATTTCTTAAAAATGATGGGAGTCCGCGATGAATATCATATTTTTACAAAAGGACAAGGCTCAAGAGAACCAGTTGCCAGCAATGCCACCGAAGAAGGACGGGCAAAGAACCGCCGCGTAGAAATCACAATCATGGATTAATGAACAGACTTTGCTCTATAAGCACCTTTCCATAATTTCTTTTGTAAGAAAATCTTTCCGCTAAGCTCCAGCTGTCTCACAACTTCTGCACTATCCGAATGATTCCACACCTGCTTACCAATGGATTTAACGAAAAGCCTGTTCATCCGTTCCGTCAGTTCCAGTTCAAGCTCTTCTTTACAAAAAAAGTTCCTGTTTTTCCTGACCAGATTAAAAGCAAGCTTCCAGTCAATTCTTTCTTTTCGCAAACCAATACTTTTAAAAGTACCGTTTTTCGCAGTTTTTTCCCTTTCGTTACACAAATCGCAGCCACTGCAAACAGCCTTTTCCGCTCCAAGAGCATCCAGCAAAACCTGTCTTCTGCAATCCTTCGTCTCAGCAAAATCCCTCATCGCCGCTTCCCTAGACCCACTTTTAAAAGTCGCATACTCAAAAGAATCCTCAAGACTCCAGATTAAAATTGCCTTAGCAATACTGCCATCACGACCGCCTCTGCCAGCCTCTTGAATATACGCTTCCGCCGTCGCAGGCGCCGAAATATGAAGAACCGTTTTTATATCCTTCTTATCAACACCCATTCCGTAAGCACAAGTCGCACACAAGATTCCATCCTTACTCTCGTAAAACCATTTTTCCACAGCTTCCTTTTCGCTCTTCTCCAAACCGGCATGGTAAAACTTTGAAGTCTCTCTACCAAAACAAACATTCAACTCCCTTGCCATATCCTCACAATTATTCCTCGTACCACAAAAAATAATCATCGGACGTAATTCAGTTTTTGCCAAAAACAAAGCTTCTTTTTTCTTAGACACAGCCTGACGAACAAAATAATGAATATTCTGCCTGTCGCTTTCACTCCGAACCACATGAGCCTGACCACCGAACAATATTTCAGAAACACGTTCAAGCACCAAAGGTGACGCGGTAGCCGTAAAAGCCGTAACCACAGGCGGGTTCAACTCTTTTATAACCTTTCCCAACTCTAAGTAAGCAGGCCTAAAAGAATCTCCCCACTCCGAGACACAATGCGCTTCATCAATCGCCACATGAACAATTCCAAGCTCCTTCAAGCTTCGAACCAAATCGTCATTACAAAGCACCTCCGGATTCGCAAGAATAATCTTTGCACCATTCCTGATTTTTTCAAAGTTGCAATTTCTCTCTTCCTCAGACTGTCCGCCTCTGAAGGTCACACTTCTCAAACTCCCCTCTTCCATTCTTCGCTGCTGGTCAGTCATCAAAGCTAACAAAGGATAAATAATCAAAGACGGGCCGTCAAACAAAAGCGCAGGAACCTGAAAACACAAGGATTTCCCGGCACCAGTCGGCAAAAGAACAATCTGCCTTCCTTTGCAAAACGAATCCGCATTATCCCTTTCAAAAGCAAGTCTTTCTGAGTCAGATAATAAATTGATTTTAGAATGATACTCGTACGCTTCCAGAATATTCGCAATAACAAGTCGCTGCCAGGGAAAAAGATATTTTATACCAAAACTATCCAGTGCCGCCTTAGCAACAAAATCGTCATCATAAATCGCTTCTTCCGTATCAATTTTAAGATAATCTTCCACACTATATAATTAGTCGAAAACGTAAAAAAAAGTGCAGTATTTTTGAAAAAAAGTTAAAAAAAATAAAAAAAAAGAGGGCTAAGTTGCCTCCCGCAAGGCCCCAAAATCATTTATCCTTCTATCGAATCAGGCGATTCCAGTGAGGCAGATGAATCGGAAGCAGCCGGTGCAGGAGCAGGTGTTGTTTTTGCAGGAGTTGAAGACGCAGCCGCAACATTTTTCTTCTTTTTTCCCTTCTTTATCCTATGCTTGTATTTTACAACAAAGTTTGAAAAGCCAATTATCAACAGCATCGCAATAACTGTTGCAATTATCTTCCAGTTGCTTAATATCTCCAAAACAATCTTAAAATATTCCTTTGCACTCATACTTTTACTATCGGAAAAAAAAATCATTTACCCATAAAAGATTTCAAAAATGTTCAAAAGATTTCAAAATATTTCAAAATCCCTTGAAATAGAAGTCATAATCCGATAATTTTATCATATGATTGGAATTATCGATTACAATGCAGGTAATATCACAAGCGTAGAACATGCATTAAGAAGCTTAAAAATAGATTTTATCCGTTCAAAAAATCCCACCGATTTAGAAAATTGTAATAAACTAATTTTCCCCGGTGTTGGAGATGCGGATTACGCAATGGATCAGCTCAAAAAAACAGGCTTTGATATCTTTATGAAAAAATGGATTGCAGAAAATAAGCCACTGATGGGAATCTGCCTTGGTTCACAAATTATTTTTGACTGGTCGGAAGAAGGCAATACAGATTGTCTCGGACTAATCCAAGGAAAAATCAAACATTTCTACACAATAAATCCAGAATTAAAAGCACAAGAAATAAAAGTTCCTCAAATCGGCTGGAATAATCTTACCTATCAGAATGGAGACTGCCCTATTCTTCAGGGGTTGAATCCGAATGCAGATTTCTATTTCGTTCATTCTTATGTTATTTGTCCTCAGGACGAAAGTGTAATCAAAGCCTATGCAGATTATGGAATCAAGGTTCCTGCTGTAATTCAAAAAGGAAATCTTTATGCCTGCCAGTTTCACCCTGAAAAAAGTGGTCAGGAAGGATTAAAGATTTTAAGCAATTTCTGCAGGGAATAGGACGGAGGATTTCAAATGTACAAAAAAAGAATAATCGTATGTCTTGATGTAAAAGACGGACGAACAACAAAAGGTGTAAAGTTTCAGAATAATATAGATATCGGCGACCCGGTTGAAATGGCAGCAGAATATTATCGCCAGGGAGTAGATGAATTAGTTTTTTATGATATCATCGCTTCTGCCCGTGGCCGCGGTCCAATTCTCGATTTGATTGCTAAAGTTGCAAGTCAAGTTTTCATTCCATTCTGCGTAGGCGGTGGAATCGGTACAATCGAAGACATCCGCTCAACTATTCTTGCAGGCGCAGAGAAAGTAAGTCTCAACAGTCAGGCGGTAAAAAATCCTGAACTCATTACAGAAGGGGCACGAATCTTTGGAAACCAGTGTATCGTACTTGGAATGGATGTTCGCAAAGACCCTACAAAACCAAGCGGCTACGGAACCACAATCCATGGTGGAAGAATCGATACAGGCTTAGATGCACTTGAATGGGCAAAAAAGGGTGTCAGCCTTGGAGCCGGAGAAATCGTTCTTAATTCCATGGATGCGGACGGAACCAAAAATGGCTATGATATTGAACTCACAAAAATGATTGCAGAAAATGTTTCGGTTCCTGTAATTGCCTCTGGTGGGGGTGGAACTCCTCAGCATCTTGCCGATGTCCTCACAGAAGGAAAAGCCGATGCCGCTTTAATTGCTTCCATGGTTCATTCAGGTCAGTATACAATCCCTGGAATAAAGCAGGAATTATCTAAAGCAGGAATCCCAGTAAGATTCTAAATATAATTATTAAATCGTCATTGCCTCAAAAAAGTTCAGAAAAAAGAGATTTATACTATTTTTCTATGTAAAACGTTTAACTAAATTACAGAAAATGTATTATACTATTATTTGTTAAAACAATTGTATAATAGATTCTTATCATAATATGGAGGCATTATGAAAAAACTATTTTTACCAGTCATCCTGGTAGTGGGGGCATTGTTTCTTTTTGCAGGATGTGCTTCAACATCCTCAGCTTCGCAAAAAAGCACAGAAGTAAAAAAAGAATCAAAAGGCTTTCCTGAAAGGGTGAATTGGCTGGAGGTTCCTTCGTTAAAGGATTCCTATTCAGGTATTTTTGAAAACATAGGTGTTGCTGTTAATGAACGTGATTTGCAGGGCGGAGATACGCTTGAAGGCCTTGTATATCATTTTTCAAGTATTACCATGGAAAATGAGTTCAAACCACAGTTCATGTTCAACTGGCAGAAACCTAATTCAAATGGAACTTTTACTAGTTCAAAGGGCGTAACTATAGAAGTTCCAACAAATGTTCCTTCTTTTACAAGAATGGATAAAATGATGAACATTGCAAAATCATTCGGTCTGCGAATGAGAGGTCATGTTCTTGTATGGCATTCCCAGACAGAAGCATCCTTTTTTAGGGAAAACTACAATGCAAGTGGTGCTCTTGTAGATAAGGAAACTATGGATGCCCGCCAGGAATGGTATATCAAAACTATTCTTGAGCATGTAAAAGAATGGGAAGACAAGTACAACGATGGAAAACGTCTTATTTACTGTTGGGATGTTGTAAACGAAGCTGTTTCTGATAACGCCACTGTAAATGCTTATTTAAGAACAAACTCAGACTGGTATGCAATTTTTAAGAGTGACGAATTCATTGTAAATGCATTCCGTTATGCAAATAAATATGCACCTACTGATGTTCAGCTCGCATATAATGATTACTCTTGTACAAGTCCTGCAAAAACCGGTGGAATTTTAAAAGTTATCGATGCAATCCAGGCAGCAGAAAAGGATGATTTTCTTCCTGCAAGAATTGATGTAATCGGAATGCAGTCTCATGTGGGACTTAATAATCCGCAGACAAGTGCATTTGACATTGCCATCCGCAAGTTCCTCGAAAAGAATATCGATGTTCAAATTACAGAACTTGACGTAAATGACACAGGTATGGGAAGTGACTTAATTTTAAGAGCCCGCTATAAAGCTCTATTCCAAACCTTCAAAAAATATCAAAAAGTCGATGGTGGTCACGGAATCTCAGGTGTAACCTTCTGGGGCATAAATGATGAACGCTCCTGGATCAGCAAAAATGGAACCATGTTCCCA
>JAILQA010000098.1 GCA_024699205.1 Treponema sp.
CGAAAAGTATGACTTTTTCAGCGGTATTTTTGAATACCTGATTAAGGATTACAACAATGCCGGTGGCGGTAAGTATGCGGAATACTTTACTCCCCGAGCAATTGCCCAGGTGATGGCTCAGCTTTTGGTGGATCCCGAAACCGAATACAAGGGCGCAACCTGTTACGACCCCAGTGCAGGCACCGGCACGCTCCTTATGGCGCTTGCTCACCAGGTGGGCGAGGACCGTTGTTCCATTTACAGCCAGGATATTTCTGACAAGTCCAGCGAAATGCTGCGACTGAATTTGATTTTGAACAATCTAGTGGGCAGCTTGCCTAATGTGGTGCAGGGGAACACCCTTTTGGAACCCGCCCATGTAGAAAAGGATGGAAGCCTCAAGAAGTTTGACTTTGTGGTAAGTAATCCGCCGTTCAAGCTTGATTTCCCTGAGTATTCCGACACCCTGGCGGCAGACAGTGTTCGCTTTTGGGCGGGAATCCCCAACAAGGTAAAGAAGGTTGACCCCAACAAGCCCAAGATGGCCATTTACACCTGCTTTATCCAGCATGTGATTAATTCCATAAAGGCCGAAGGCAAGGGGGCAATCGTTATCCCTACGGGCTTTATTACCAGCAAGTCCGGTGTAGAAAAGAAAATTCTGGAATACATTACCGATAAGCATATCGTTAGTGGCGTGGTCAGCATGCCGAGTAACGTGTTTGCGAACACCGGAACCAACGTTTCTGTGCTGTTCTTCGACAAATCGCCTAAGAAAGATTCCGACAAGGTGATTTTGATTGATGCCAGCAAGCTTGGCGAAGAATACAAGGAAGGCAACAACCAAAAGCGTCGTTTACGCTCCGAAGAAATCGAGAAGATTGTGACCACCTTCCGCAAAAAGAAGACAGTGGAAGATTTCTCTGTTGCCGTGACTTACAAGGATATCAGGGAAAAGGGCTACAGCCTGAGCGCCGGCCAATACTTTGATATCAAGGTTGAGTATGTGGAAATTACCCCCGAAGAATTCAAGGCCAAGATAAGGGGCTTCGCCAAGGAACTGGAAACACTCTCTGCCCAAGGTATAGATCTTGATAATCAGATTCTCAAGAACCTTAAGGGAATGAAAATTTAAGGGCCCTCGCAAGTCGAAAGAGAAAATGTATGACTGTGGAAATGAAGAAATATAAGCTAAATGATGTTTGCCTGAAAATTACAGATGGTTCTCATTTCAGTCCAAAGGCGGTTGATTTTGGATATCCGATGTATTCTGTTAAAGATATGAATGAATTTGGCTTTAACGATTCGGATTACAAAATGATATCAGAAGATGATTTTAAAAGTCTTGTCGCTGCAGGATGTCGTCCGCAAAAAGATGATGTTCTTATAGCAAAAGATGGTAGTTATCTTAAGTATGCTTTTGTGTGTAAAGAAGAAAAGGATGAGGTTATTTTGTCCTCGATTGCAATTTTGCGTCCGAACAAAGATATTATTGATCCGACTTTTTTTTCTTTTTTATTGCGTAATCCTTCTGTAAAAAAATCAATGAAATACTATGTGTCTGGAACAGCACTTCCTAGAATTGTTTTAGATAATTTCAAAAAAATGGAAATAAATATTCCTGGATTGTCTGAACAAAAGAAAATAGGGGACATGCTTTCTACTCTTGACAAACGCATTGAAAATCTCCGTGCCCAGAATCGCGTGTTGGAACAAACCGCCAAGACAATCTACGATTACACCTTCCTCCAATGCGCCGGCCACCAAACCGCTTACAACAAAATCCTCAATCGTAACATCCCTATAGATTGGGAAGTGAAAAAAATGAAGGAGGTGTGTAAAGTTCTTTTGGGAGGGACTCCAAGTACCAAAAGAGATGATTACTGGTTAAACGGTACTGTAAATTGGCTAAATTCAGGTGAGGTTGCTGAATTTCCGATAATAGATTGCGAAAAGAGAATCACAAAGAAAGCCGTTGAAGAATCGTCAACTGTTTTTCTTCCCAAAGGAAGTGTTACGCTTTCAATAACTCGTTATTTACGTCCGAGTATTTTGGCTATAGACGCATGCATTAACCAATCGGTTGCGGGTATTTTAGAAAACGGCATTTTGAAAAAATCATATTTGTTCCCAATGTTGAAAACTGAAGTGCCGAAACTTAATGCACTGCGTGGCGGTGCACAACAGCCGCATATCAATAAAGATATAGTAGAAAACATAAATGTTGTAATCCCTCCAAAGGATGTGTTAGATAAGTATTATTCTGTAGTAAATCCGATTTATGAAAAAATACTTGTTAATTCGGAACATTTGAAGGAACTCGTCAACCAACGCAACACCCTTCTCCCGCTCCTCATGACCGGCCAAATCGAGGTGTAGAATTTAGATTTTAGGGAAGCAAAGATTGCGTCCTGTAATTGTATAAAAGGAGAACATTATGGAATCTTTGACAAATGCCGTTGGTGCTATGGCAGGCGTATCGGAAGGCTTTTATGCACTTGTGAAAAAAATTCCTATACTTGGGGATGTTATTCGTTCCGGAGAACGCAAAGAACAAACGGAAAACGCTGTTCATGAAAAATTTTTAAATGAATATCGGATTTTAAATGATCCCGTGTACCAAGTGAATTTTATCAATCAATTTCAAAATGAGAAAGAGCGAAAACTCATTATGGGGCATATTATTGATGTACAATCAGATGCCCAAAAAAGTTTGAACATTGTTTCCGTATTAAGCCAATTTTGTGAAAATACAAAGGAGACGAAGTCGGAAGAAGTCGATGATAAGGATATGGATCCAGATTGGTGGCTCCTGTGGTTAGAACGGGCTAAAATGACCTCTAATCCGTTAAAACAGCAAATTCTTGCTAAAGTCCTTGAATTTGAAACGAAAACACACGGAAGTGTCTCTGCAAGATTTATTCGAACACTTGGTGACATGTCTACGGAAGATTTGAATTTTTTCGGCAAATTTAATAGATATTTTTCTAGTGATGGGTATCTATTTAGTAGTGTTGGAATTACGTTTTCTGATTCGTCTTTTTTCGAAATTAATCTAGGCGACAAAAAAATGTTAGAAAACCTTGGAATAGCACGATTTACTTCTGGTTTGGGCGAGTATCGCTGTTATGGAAGAAGAAAAATTGGTGATAGGGCCTGTATTCCCATTTCTTATCCTAATTATGTTTTGTTGGTTTGGAAGGATGTTGAAAAATTAGAAATCACCTACTCAATGTCTTTGACAGAAGAAGGGAAACAACTTCGTAAATATATGACAGAAGGAATGGATACAAATGTTCTGGAAATTTTAAGCAAAGAGATATCTTCTTCTCAAAACTGTCGAGTGTCTGTGCATCAACTTGTTGGAGAAAATCGTTTCGCAAATAAGGAAGAATTTGCATACGAAAATGGTGCTTTAATTTAATTAACAGAATGTGTATTGTATGAAAAAAACAATGAGAAAACCGGAACACTGGCAAGATTTTGAAGATTTGTGCAAGAAACTTTGGGGTGAAATTTGGGAATGCCCTTCAATTAAGAAAAATGGTCGTGTTGGTCAAAGCCAACATGGTGTGGATGTATATGGAGTCCCCAAAGGTGAAATAGATTATTGCGGGATACAATGTAAGGGAAAAGATGATTATACAAATGCGCAGTTAACCGAAGATGAAATTGATCAAGAAATACAAAAAGCATTGACTTTTGAACCTAAACTGAAACGGTTCATCTTTGCGACTACTGCAAATAAGGATGCAAAAATAGAAACCTATGTAAGGAAAAAGGATGTTGAAAGCCGAACTCAAGGGAACTTTTCTATTGAGTTATATTCCTGGGAAGATATTGTTGATTTGATTGAAGAAAATAAGAATACCTAT
>JAILQA010000132.1 GCA_024699205.1 Treponema sp.
TGCGGAAACGCACGCACCGCGCTATTACCAGCGCATCGCGATTAACCGCACAATCGAGGCCGTCGCAAAAGGGCAACAGAGAATTTTGCTCGTGATGGCGACGGGTACGGGCAAGACCTATACGGCTTTCCAGATTATCGAGCGCCTACACAAGTCCGGTTGCAAAAAGAAGATTCTTTATCTTGCCGACCGCAACATTCTTATCGACCAAACCATGGTCCAGGATTTCAAACCTTTCAAGAAGATAATGACGAAGGTGAAGGGCAAGGAACTGGATTCCAGTTTTGAAATCTACATGGCTCTGTACCAGCAGTTGGTTTCTTACGATGAAAACGTTCCCGATCCGTTCATGGATTTCAAGCCTGAATTCTTTGACTTGATTATGGTGGACGAATGTCATCGCGGTTCTGCAAAAGAAGATTCCGAATGGCGAAAGATTCTTGAATATTTCAGCGGTGCAACGCAGATTGGCATGACGGCAACGCCCAAGGTCAAGAACGGAGCGAACAACCTGGAATATTTTGGCGAACCGCTTTTCACGTATTCATTGAAGCAAGGTATTGAAGACGGCTTCCTCGCTCCGTACCGCGTGACAAACAGTTTCTTGAATGTTGATTTGAACGGTTGGACGCCCGATGGCCCGCAAGAAATAGACCTTTTCGGCAACGTCATTCCGGAGCAACTGTATCAGCGCCCGGATTTTGGCCGCGAACTCGTCATCAAGACCCGCCGCGAGGTGGTAGCTCGCCGCATTACGCAGATGCTTTACAAGATTGGCCGCATGACCAAGACGATTGTTTTCTGCCCCGATGTAGAAGAAGCGGAAGCGATGCGTCAGCTGCTTGTGAACCTGAATGCCGACATGGTCAAGGAAGATTCCCGCTACGTAATGCGCATTACAGGCGATGATGCCGTCGGCAAAAAACAACTAGGCAACTTTATCGAACCGGACGAAGCCTACCCAGTCGTGGTGACGACTTCGGAAATGTTGAGTACCGGCGTGGACTGCAAGACTTGCGGACTTATCGTCATCGACAAGGAAATCGGTTCGATGACGGAATTCAAGCAGATTGTCGGTCGCGGCACGCGCCTCAAGACGGACAAGGGCAAGTGGCATTTTGAAATCCTTGACTTCCGCAATGCAACAAAGCTTTTCAAGGATCCAGAATTCGATGGCGAACCGGAAATGCCCGAGGAACCGAAACATGATCGCGGCAGGGTACACGAGCCTCCACCGCCACCGTATAATCCGGGACCTAAAAAATATTACATCAACCATGTTGAAGTGAAAATAGACGCCGAAACAGTTTCGTACTTGGGCGCAGATGGCAAGACACAGGTGGTCGAAAGCTTTACCGACTTTACCCGCAAGAATATCCGTGGCAAGTTCGCTACGTTAGACGATTTTATCAAGCGCTGGACTGCCGAAGAGCGTAAGGCCGCCATTGTCGAGGAACTCCAAGAATACGACGTCTTGATTGACGCCATTCGCGAGGCAAACCCCAATCTGGCCAAAGTGGATGTTTTCGACATCATTTGCCATGTTGCCTTTGACCAGAAGCCGCTGACCCGCCGTGAACGCGCGAACAACGTGCAAAAGCGCAATTATCTGGCGAAATACGAGGGCAAGGCCCGTGAAGTTCTAGAAGCCCTGCTTGTCAAGTATGCCGATGACGGCATTTTGCAGATGGAACAGAACGAAGTCCTGAAACTGGACCCGTTCAGCCATATCGGCACCGTTCCCAAGATTATGAAACTCTTTGGTGGCCGCGAGGGCTATGAAGCCGCCGTAATAGACCTGAAAAAGCAGCTCTACTTGACCGATGACGTCGCATAATATATATTTAGGATGTCGTTCTATTTGTCGGTCTAAATGTCGTTGTAATTGTCGGAGCATTTGTCAGGGTAAAACATGTATCAACCGCCATTCAAATTGAATTCTGAAATAGTGAATCTGGTTGCTGAAATTTCCGCTCTCGTGGAAAGGTTCGTCGTCCGTTTGGAACAAGCAGATACGCTTAAATTGCGCAAGGCGAACAAAATCAAGAGTATTCATAGTTCCCTTGCCATAGAAGGGAACACTTTAAGCGAAGAAGTGGTGAGCGACATTATCAATGGAAAAAGAGTGTTGGCACCTCCCCGCGAAATTCTTGAAGTCAAGAACGCCCTTGCCACCTATGAATTGTACCCCAAACTTAATCCTTTTTCGATTGAAGATTTGTTGAAGGCCCATGGAATAATGATGCGGGGCATAAAGCCC
>JAILQA010000296.1 GCA_024699205.1 Treponema sp.
AGGAAATATGAAAAGATATGCTGAACTGTCCTATCAAATCATGTCAATTTTTCATGATTTTTCTCCAGACGTGAATCAAATGTCGATTGATGAAGCATTTATTGATTTAACTGGAACGGAAAAATTATTTGGTCCACCAGAAGAAACAGCAATTAGAATAAAAAAGCGTGTAAAGGAAGAAAGCGGACTTACAGTATCCTGCGGACTTGCACAGACAAAATATCTTGCAAAAATTGCTTCTGATATAAATAAACCAGATGGATTTTATCATGTCAAACCCGGTACAGAACAGGATTTTATGCTTAATCTCCCGCTCAAAAAAGTATTCGGTGTGGGAAAGAAAACTCTTGAAAATCTCAATTCCCACGGATTTTATAGCACCCGAGATATTTTTGAGAAGCAGCCCGAAACCCTTCAGTTTTTATTCGGAAAGAATATGGGTTCCTTTTTATACAATGCAGTCCGCGGTTTAGAAACAGATACCTTTTCAAGAGAAACAAAATCTCATTCCTTGAGTGCAGAAACCACTTTTCCTGACGATATTTATGATATTTACACAGCAGAAACCACAATTCTTCAGCTTTGTCAGGGCGTTATGTTTCGTCTGCTAAGAGAAAACGGCTTTTCTAAAACTGTAATGATAAAAATCCGTTATGAAGATTTTACGACTGTTTCAATCCAGGAAACTTGTGAAAGAAATATTCTTACAACCGATATGTTCTACTCAATTGCCCGCCAGCTTTTTGAAAAAAAATATGATTACAAGCGGGGCTTAAGACTTCTGGGGGTCGGCTTTGAAAACATTACAGACAAAGAAAAAGACATTCAGCAGGAACTTTTTGATGACGGCAGCGAAAAAAAACAGGCAGTTGAAAGAGCTATTCTTAATTTAGAAAAAAAGCATCCGGAAATAAAAATCCAGAAAGCAAGACTACTCTAAAGGAGCAAAATATCCGCTCTCTGCCCTTCCACTGCGATTTAATAAATAAACTTCAATTTCCAGAGGCAAAAAGTTTTCTCCAAAGTTTGTTGGCAGCGAAGAAACATAAGACAACTGATAGATTCCGTTCGGCTGATTTATAATATCATTTACCACAGAAGAAAGACTTTCCGGACGATAAACATAATAAAGCTCGCCGCTTGTATTGGAAATCAGGTAATCATATTCAGAAGCAACTGCTTTTTGTGAAATCTGAACAAAAGAAAAACCAATAGTATTATTATTCAAATAAGACGACATTTCTGCCAGAGTATATTTTTCAAAAGAAGAAGAAGTGATAAGTCCATCAGAAATAAAAATAACAGAACGCTTTCGATCTGCATTTATTAAATCATTTATTGCCAGTCTTAAAGCTAAATCAATTGAAGTTTTCTTTGCTTCAGGATTTTTTAAGGATTCCAGATTAAAGTTTTTTACTCCTTCAGGAGAGCCGACATATTCAAGAACAGGAATTGCACTTGCAGAAATAAGTCGCAGGGTATTGTTCGTTTTCATAGAAGCAGCAATTTCCTTTACGGCAGTTTCTATTTCGCCTTTAAAGGTTGAAGATGTAGAAGAGCGGTCTATAATGAGCGTAATATCTGCCCCGGAATTATTTGCCCCTGCCCCCACAAACTGCACTTGAGCTGCAGGACGTTTATTTTCGCTAACATAAAAATTATTTGCCTGCAAACCTACAATTGGCTGACGATGGCGGTTTTCTACTTTAATTTCAAAGGTTACATTTGGAAAGGCTGAAGCATCAACATTTTCTATCTGAACAAATAATCCGCCTATAAGTTCCTGCATTTTGGACATAATATAGATTTCGTTTGAAACAAAATCGGATACTATTACATTATTGTTTACGTCTTCAATTGCTGTTGTAACCCGGCTAGGAGCATTTCCTGTTCTTGCATATTCAAACAAGGCACCTGTATCAGCTTCAACACCAATCAGTTTATTCTGGTCACAAACTAAAAGTCCCTGCTGATAGATTTTGATTGCTTCCGGTTTTTTAAAGGTATTGTCTTCTACAAGCTGACGGATAAAATTACCGGAACGGTCAAACTCATAAATACAGCCCTTATCTTCATCTGCAACAAAAATACTGTCATTGTAAACTGCAATTCCTGTAGGACATTTTAGCCCCGTAAAAGAAGTTGTTTTTGTTCCAAAATAAAAAAGCCCATTTCCTTCACTATCAAAAACATCTACACGGCGGTTTCCAAAATCAGTAACATAAATACGTCCATAATCATCTTCTG
Organism: Treponema sp.; assembly: GCA_024699205.1. GTDB lineage: Bacteria > Spirochaetota > Spirochaetia > Treponematales > Treponemataceae > Treponema_D. The sequence continues at coordinate 2,248 of JAILQA010000296.1, forward strand.
CAAGATACTGTGGACCTACCATTTCACCAACTTTTCGTCCCTTTGAACCAATATATTTTTGAAATAATCCTTTTGAATCAAGAAGACAAAGACGATTGCCTGCACTTTCGCTTAAAAGAAGATTACCGTTTTTAAGATGGATTATATCCATTGGCCTGTCAAAACCTGTCAGAGGCCCAGTAATACGGTTCAAGACAAGTCCATTCAGATTAATTTTTAAGAGTTCATTTGAATTATAAGCCGTCACCCACATTGTTCCGTCAGAATTAGGAAGAACAGAAACAGGTCCACTAAAAATAAGATTGCCGTCAAGAAGACCAGAAAAACTTCCTGCCTCAGAAAGGCGCATAAGCTTATCGGCTGAATCCCCGGTAATTCGTCTTTCGCGGACAATCTCTATTTTGTTCTGCAGTAAAAGTCCGCCATAACCGTTATTACTTGCAGTCTGCCAGTAAGAAAGAGCAGAGCCTTCCATTCCGGATTTATAGTAAGAGTTTCCAAGCCATTCCAGAATCAAATTATCATCAGGAAGATAAGAAAGGGCTTTTTCAAATTGAACGATGGCTTCGTTATATGAACCTTTATAATAAGACTGTACACCCCGTCTAAACTCTTCTGCTGCAAAACCTTCTTCTGCTGAGCGTATGCGGTTATCATATGTATTCAAGCCTGCTGAATAAGTTGTCTGAGAAAAAGAATTATAAGCAATAAATAAAGCCGCTAAAATGAAAATTGATTTTTTTACCGTCGATTTTTTCATTTCCATTCAGTTCCCTCTAAAAGGTGCAAATGTTCTTTTATTATTTTATTGTTTTCATCAAGTTCAAGTGCCTGATTCAAATATTTTTTTGCATCATCATAAAGTCCAAGCTTAAAATATACCCAGCCCAGCGAATCAAGACAGGCTGCAGATGATGGAGAAGCTTTTACCGCCTGCTTACA
>JAILQA010000304.1 GCA_024699205.1 Treponema sp.
TATAACAGCTTTTGTTACAGACATGTTTCTTTCCTCCTGTTTATAAACTTTTTAATCTGATCTATACACAAAACAGCAAACAAAGCCGTAAGAGCAAAATCAACTCCTGTCATATCAAAAGGAATCATCGCACCAACTACAGCACCAATTGTACTACCTGTCACCCAATAAATATGGTCAAGAAGAGAAAGGGTAAAAAAATAATCTTCAATAGGAATATCAGGGGGAACTTCTGTTGTAGTCAGGAGAGAAAAAGTTTCATCAGTAAGTGCAAAAATAAGATATGGCTTAAAACGCTTACATTCCCTAAATTGATTAATTAGAGGAAGACCATAAACAATGTGCCTTATATTCAAAAAAAGTTCTGTAAGCAAAATAACAAGAATCGGAGCATTTGAAGCAAAAAGCGGAATTGCCACAAATTGTCCGGCTCCTGCAAAAATAAAGATACTCATCAATGTAGCCAGCCACCAGGGGTAACCGGCATTTACAGTAACAAATCCGAAAGCAATTCCGCAAGAAATATAGCCCAGAAAAACCGGAATAGTTGTTTTAAGCGCAATTTTTAAACAATTTTTGGTCATAGTCAGTAATGAAAATACTTTACCAAGTCTTTTTGACAATTTCAATAACTTCGTCAAGGGAAAGTCCCATCTCACGACAAGTTGCAATTCCCTGCGAAAGAAGTTCTTCTGCTGTTGTTTTTCGCTTACTGGAGATTTCATGATGAGCCAGTTCATTTACAAAAGTACCTCGACCAGCCGCAGTATAAATAAAGCCTTCCCTTTCCAGCTGCTCCCAGGCCTGCTTTACGGGTATAACACTTATGCGCAGATTAACCGCAACAGTTCTGATTGGAGGAAGCTTTTCACCGGGGGCGACTTCTCCGTTCATAATCTGGGCGGCAATCTGTTCATAAATCTGAGTATAAATCGGCTTGTCTGTTTTTTGCGACAAAACTATGTCCATTTTCTATAAATCGTACTTTTCAAACTGTCGGGCGGCACGGCGGAAGGTAATAAACCAGCTTGCCGCAAAAATCAAACATCCAATTACAAAAACTTCCAATTGAGTTACAAGAGCTGAATCCATGTTATAAAGTTTTGAACCGAATATAGCCAAGGCAGGAAGTTCTATAATCTCTCCAGCTTTAAGTTTTGAACTCATTGAAAAATATGCCCACACTGGAACTTCACAAAGAGCATAAGTTGCAAAATAACCTATTGCTGCCAGAATAAAACGCAAACCCGGCTTAAGAGGATTTTTATAAACGTTTCCAAGGAAAATAAAATTAAATACAGAAAAAACAATCAGCTGAAGTCCAAAGAAAGCAATATTCAAAGGAATACCAGCCCTATTCTCAGGAAAAGGAAGAAGTCTATGAAGAACAAAAGGAATAATTGCAAGCACAAGAGCAAAAATCTCAATCAGTCCGCAATAAAGAAAACGAGCCTTTACCGTATCAATTTTGCGTACAGGAAGAAGAACTGTATAAAGAATATCATGCGAAGACTGATTCAAAGCAAAAGTCATCATGATGCAGAGGGTAAGATAAAAGGGACCAACATAAGATGGATAAGAAGGAATAAAAAACATTCCAAAACAGCAGATAAGCCAGCACATTGACTGAGCCGTATTTCCAAGTTTTATTTCTTTTTTCAAAAGATTAAAAGTCTGATTTTTCATTTCTATCCTCCAAATTATCTGCGCTCAATATGAATCATAATGTCTTCCAAAGTCGGCTGCCCAATTTCCAAACCAAGCGACTGGGCAAGAGAAGTATCTTCGGCTTTCATAATGCCTTCAAAACCAAGCTGATGAGTATGCAGTCCAATAACTTTCTGTTCCAGCTGTGAATCAGAGTAAAGCTGCTCTTTTTTACCTGAAACACTGATATAAGATTTCTGGAAAGAATCTTTATCTGTGCTGGCAAGAATCTTTCCCTGCTTTATATAGGTAATGTAATCGGCACATTTTTCAAGGTCGCTGGTTATATGGGTAGAAAATAAAATTGAATGTTCGCCGTCTTCAATAAACTCCTGAAACAAAAGCACCAAATCATCACGGGCAGCAGGATCCAGACCGCTTGTCGGCTCATCCAAAACTAATAAGCGAGGATTATGACTCATTGCGACTGCAACAGAATATTTTACCTTCATACCGGCACTGAGATGCTTGAACTTTTTGTCAGGATTTATTTCAAAACGCTCGCAAAGATTTTTATAAAGCTTCTCATTCCAGTCCCGGTAAAAGGATTTTGTAACATCGGTGATACGACTGATTTTTGCTTCCGGGTAAAAATCTACTCCACCAAAAACATATCCAACCTGATTTTTAATTTCAATTTCATCACCAGGCATAGAAAGACCGCAAAGCTTTACCGCTCCGCCGTCATTTTTCATAAGATTCAACATAGTCTTGAGCGTAGTAGACTTTCCGGCCCCATTACGACCAATAAATCCCATGATAAATCCCTGCTCCAGAGAAAAACTGACATCCTGAAGCTTAAATGTTTCAAAGTTTTTGCAAAGCCCCTTTATTTCAATCAGATTCATGCGCCACCTCTATATGTGTTATATTGTGTATATCGTATATACACAATATAACACTCATACACAGGGGTGTCAATAAAAAATACTAAAAAACACAGCAATATATTCCATCTTCCATAGTTGCAAAAAAATGTTTGATTAAAGAAATATAGTGAGGGCTATTTTCCATGTATGTATTAAAAGATTCCGAATTAATTATAAATAAAGCAAATAATGAATCATTCCTTTTTTGTCCATGTATCCATGATCTAGATTCATCAGGTATATTCAAAATTATAAATGAATTGTTATTCTCTGAAGTATAATAAAAGGACTCTGTGTTCTCTTCTCGTTTCTTAAAAATCAAATCCTTATATTCAATTTGATTATAATTATACTGATTATTAAAATAATCAGAACCATTCCAAGCTTGTGCGGAAATATCAATACAAAGTCCATCATATGCCGAATGAATAATAATCTTTCCAACTCGATTTGAATATATATCATATAACGAAAAATTACCTTCAATTAAATTTGTTTTTTCATAATCGTGACTCTTCTGTGTATTATTTATAAAATATC